>DJFR01000159.1 GCA_002432545.1 Flammeovirgaceae bacterium UBA5867
AGGCGAACTGTATTTTCTATACCCGGAACTTTCGCTCCGATAACATAATCAAATTTACGTTTGAAGTAATTGAGTACGTGAATGATAATAGCCGTGGTGGTAGTTTTACCATGACTGCCTGAAATGACAATGCGTTGTTTATCACGCGACTGCTCGAAGATATACTCTGGAAAAGACAAGATCTTGAGCCCAAGTTGTTGGGCTTTAAGTAATTCAGGGTTGTCTTTCCGGGCGTGCATGCCGAGTACAACTACATCTATTGAAGATGTTATTGACTCGGGGAACCAACCTTCTTTATCAGGAAGTAATCCGTGCTTTGTTAAAGTTGAACGTGAAGGCTCGAAAATCTCATCGTCAGACCCGCTTACATCATGACCGGCCTCCTTCAAAGCAATGGCCAGGTTGTGCATAACACTTCCTCCAATCGCTATAAAATGTACTCTTTGCTTTTTAGTATGCATCTGGAAATCATGAATTCCGGTTTTAAAATAAAGGAAAATGTTTGTTCTTTAAAAATCCAATTGATCAACGCCTCTCCCGACTGCTATATATAATTATTTTTTTACGATTAGTGTCAATCATTGTGCCTATAAAACTTGCCACTTGTACACAATTAAAATGTTAGTACTTTGTTAATAAGTTGTGTAGATAGTGAAAGCGAAGGGTTGTACGTTTGTCGCCCTTAAGCAAAAAACACGTACAACAACCACTGTATGGAGGAAAGAAGATCAACGTCCCTGAGGCAGAGCAACAAAGCCAATAAATTACTTCCGAGAGATATCTCTGAAAGTTTAGGTAAGTTACCGCCTCAGGCACTTGATCTGGAAGAAACCGTATTAGGTGCTCTCATGCTGGAGAAGAATGCACTCAATGCCGTGGTGGAATTCCTCAAGCCTGAACATTTCTATAAGGATGCGCATAAAGAAATTTATACCGCCATCATCGAGTTGTTCAAGGCATCGGAGCCTGTGGATATGCGTACCGTTGTACACCAGCTTCGGAAGAAAGGTAAACTTGAACTGCTGGAAGGTAACGGTGCGTACTATATAGCAGAGCTCACTTCCAAAGTAAGTTCGGCTGCCAACGTTGAGTATCACGCACGTGTTATTGTTGAGATGGCGATCAAACGCGAACTCATCCAGATTGCTTCTGAAATTCAGCACGATGCTTACGAGGATACAACGGATGTATTTCAGCTGCTCGATAAAACGGAGCAGTCTGTATTCGAGATATCCGAGTCGAACCTGAAAAAGAATTACGACAACATGCGAAACCTGATGGCGCGTGCTATACAGGAATTGCAGACGTTGAAAGAACACAAGGATGGTTTGACGGGTGTGCCGAGTGGATTTACTGAACTCGATCGCGTTACTTCCGGATGGCAACGTTCTGACCTTGTTATTATCGCGGCTCGTCCGGGTATGGGTAAAACTGCATTTGTGGTTTCTGCCTTGCGTAACGCTGCCGTTGAATTTAAAATACCGGTGGCGATCTTCTCATTAGAGATGGCATCCATTCAGCTGGTAAACAGGATGATCTCGGCAGAAGCTGAACTTGAAAGTGAAAAGATCAAGAAAGGAAACCTGGCCGATCACGAATGGAAACAGCTCGTACATAAAACTACGAAGCTTACCAATGCTCCGATCTTTATTGATGATACGCCTGCTATATCTATACTTGAACTTCGTGCGAAATGCCGGAGGTTAAAAGCCGAGCACGGTATACAGATCGTGGTGATCGACTACCTGCAGCTGATGAAAGGTGATCAGGGCGGTAACCGCGAACAGGAGATCGCTTCGATCTCGCGGGCGCTGAAAGGTATAGCAAAAGAATTGAATGTACCGGTACTCGCACTGTCGCAGTTGAGTCGTAGTGTTGAAACCCGCGGTGGTGATAAACGTCCTCAGCTTTCTGACTTGCGTGAATCGGGATCTATCGAACAGGATGCCGATATCGTAATGTTCCTGTATCGACCTGAATACTATAAAATCACCGTTGATGAAGACGGTATGCCAACACAAGGTACCGGTGAAGTAATTATAGCCAAGCACAGAAACGGTTCTACCGCCAACGTGAAGCTTAAGTTCATTGGTAAATATACCAAGTTCGGTGACCTTGACGGACCTGCTTCGTACGACAATCCGTTCTCGGGTATGATTACACGGGAGAGTCGTCTCAACTCATTCAGTTCGGATGATGCGCCTCAACTTCCGCCACCGCCTTCTGCGAATGACGATGAAGCTCCGTTTTAACAGGCAGGCTTAATTCCGGTATACCAACAGATTCTCGCTTCTTGATTATTTTTGCTCTCTATAGTATAGAGTGAAGAAGCCTGCATGAAAAACCTGTCTGCCTTTATTGTTCCTTTTCTTTTACTGGTTTCCTGTGTAAGTCATGATCTGAACAAGACCGTTGATTGCAGTTTGTCTGACCTCAGCCTGTCGATCAACTCCGTTACCATGGCTACCAGTTGCAGCACTACCGATGGCAGCATTCATATAGAAGTAAGCGGAGGTAAACAACCCTATGCCTACCTGCTGAACAGTGAAGTACAACCTTCCGGCACCTTTACCAATTTACATGCAGGTATTTATAGTGTAGGCGTTCGTGATGCCAACGGATGTGATACAGTGTTGACGAACATTACAGTAATGGCCCAGGATTTTTCATTCACTACACAACTGCAGGCTGACGATCAGTGCCTGTCGGATAACGGGTCCGTTGTAATCGAAGTGTCCGATGGTAATCCACCGTATAATTATAGTATAAATGGAGGAGGATTTTCGGAGACCAACGCATTCTCCGGTTTGTCCAACGGTGATCATGTGGTTGTTGTAAAGGACAATCAGGATTGTACCATTGCGCTGAACATAACAGTGCCGCGGGGAAACACAGGCGTAAGCTGGTTATCGGATATAAAACCTATTATAGAAAAGTCGTGCGCGATCAGCGGTTGTCATAACGGAACAACGCGTACCGATCTTCGAGTCTATAGCAACGCGAGCAAACATGCGGCTGAAATAAAAAAGTTAACACGCGACCGCAGTATGCCTTTTGATGGCTCGATACCACAGAGCCAGATCGACCTGATCAGTTGTTGGGTTGACGATGGTGCCCATGAGAACTGAGTGCCGCTTATTGGAGGATATTTAATTTTGTAGCCATGATGCTTTAAGGTTGATTTTTTATCTTTAGAGCAAAATCCTTCGTATGCTGCGTTACTTTACTCTGTTTGCTTCTATACTCTTTATTGCAATTGGTGCTGCTCAGGCGCAAGACAATCCTTATACTGATAGCGTTAAAGTAAATCTGAAGAACGCATCCTCCGCCCGTGAGAAGATCATTTGGCTGGGTGAACTCGCAAGATTCTACCTGGTGGCCAACAGACCGTTGTCGGATAAATATACCCAGGAAATGCAGCAGATAGCAGAAGAAAGCCGCGATCGTGAACTTATTGTTCTATCACAGCTAAATAATGCCAGAAGGTTTAGTAATTACACGGGGCAAGTGGAAAATATTAATGTTGCCCGGAGTTTTTCGCAAAAAGCTGTTGAGCTTGCAAAGGCGAATCACCTGCCCGAGTATGAAGCATGGGCCTATATATACCTTGCACTTTGTGAACGGGAAAATTCAGACTACGACAAAGCGCTGAGTTATAATAATCTTGCGCTGTCGCTGGCCTCTAACTCCGGTAATGATTCTCTGCGGGTAAATACCTATATATCAATGGGAAACACCTATCTGGCGCGGAACGACAACATGCTGGCATTCCGAAATTATCTGCAGGCGCTGGATATAGCGGAGACAAAAACAAAAGATAATTTCGATTTGCTATGTGACGTATACCATGCTTTGTCTAAATTTTACAGTAGTCTGGACGAGTGGGAAAAAGCAAAAGACTATATCTACAAAGCCAACGTGCTTACCTATAAATACAAGAAGCGTTACGACCGGTTGAATAATTATAATATGCTGGGGCGCATTTATTCGAAGAGTAAACAGTATGATCTTGCTCAAACTTTTTTTGACAAATCGCTGGCGCTTGCTGATACACTCAAATTTGAACTTCTGAAGCTTAATACATACGGTGGGTTGTTAAGTATGTATATAGCCCAGAAACAACCTGCCAAAACGTTAGAGTTTCTCCGGCAGCGTCCTGAGTTCCAGCAGTTCTTAAAGAAGGCTGGCTTCGGTTATGTGCTTGACCAGATACGCGGCATGGCCTATATAGATTTTGGTAAACTGGATTCTGCCGAATACTACCTGGTGAAAGCAGCACCTTTCTTTGAGAGTAAAGCCAATCGCATAAATAAATATTGGTTTTATGATAACATGGCTACACTCTTTGATAAAAAAGGAGACTACCAGAAATCACTGAGCTATTGGAAGCAAGCGGAGGCGATGAGCAATGAGATAGGAGACCTGGAACTGAAGATAGAGGTAGCGGGGCATCTGGACAGTTTGTATCAAAAGAATATGGACTTTAAAAATGCTTACCTATACAACAACAAGTACCGGGTATATAGCGACAGCCTGCGAAAGTTATCAACTGAGAAAGACCTGATGGCGCTGGAAGTAGAAAATGAAAACAAGCGTAAAGAGCGTGAGGCTCTAGCGGAAGAAGAAGCTGTGCGCACGCGACATAACATTCAATACATGGGTATAACCGTGGCGATAGCCTGTGTATTTATACTCCTTACGATGTTTGGTATATTCAGAGTATCATCTGCCACCATTCGGATACTTGGGTTCTTCGCGTTTATCTTTTTGTTCGAGTTTATTATCCTGCTGGCCGATCACGAGATCCATCATTTAACACACGGTGAGCCGTGGATGATCATGGCGATCAAGATCGTATTGATATCTATACTGTTGCCGCTGCATCATTTCCTCGAAGAAAAAGTTATTCACTACCTCACGTCACGCAAAATGCTGGAGTTGAATAAAGCAGCACTTTTCTCCAAACTCATGCCGAAGCGTGAGCCGGTGGAAGAGTAATATAGTCAGATATACTATATATGAAATCAGTCGTAGAGCAACTCATCCAGCACCGACTGTAGTTCGCGCAAGGTTTTATACTGTTGTTGTTGCCTGGCCAGGGCTATACCTTTTTCCAGAACAGCAACAGCCTGCTCGCGATTACCGACCGCTTCAAAAAGATTACCGGCCTGGTAGTATGTAGGCAGATAGTCGGGGTACGTTTGCATTAACGCTTGAAACTGAGTGATAGCCGTTTCAACATCAGACTTGGCATATTCAAGAGCCAGTGCATAGTGGTTGAACGGATCGTTGGGATCATCGTGTATAAATTGGCGGAGTTGCTCAAGTCGGTTCATTACGCTTCAAAACTTCATCGTGTCGGGTCGCATAAACTTAGGAAAGTTTAGCATTCCCCGGTAAGCCCATATACTACCACATAAATTTTATACATGCAAGTTTATATAGCGTTAACTTATATTCTTTTGTGTTGTTACACAACGGTATAGTATAGATGCTGTGGCAATGCTTGCTAAATTTTAAAATTTTGGCGTTCGGTATTCGGTTTTTTGTATCTTGAGCCCTGTTTCCAAAAAACACTTTTAAACTTATTGATTTAGAGTGAGATGAAGATTTTAGTTTGCATTACACACGTTCCGGATACTACATCCAAAATCAATTTTACAGATAACAATACCAAGTTCGATCCTGCGGGAGTCCAATTCATTATCGGACCATACGATGATTACGCATTAGCACGTGCGATCGAAATTAAAGAAGCGAATGCCGGCACAACGGTAACGGTTCTCAATGTTGGTACTGCTGATACTGAACCTACCATCCGCAAGGCATTAGCCATTGGTGCAGATGATGCTGTTCGCGTAAACGCAGAGCCAACAGACTCGCTGTTTGTAGCAACGCAAATTGCTGAACATGCCAAATCGGTTGGATATGATCTGATACTGATGGGCCGCGAGTCCATTGACTATAACAGTGGCGTGGTACATGGTATAGTAGGAGAGCTGCTGGGCATGCCTTCTGTTTCTCCGGTAATGAAACTCGATATCGAAGGCAGCAAGGCGAAACTTGCGCGCGAGATTGAAGGCGGTAAAGAATATGTAGAGGTAAGTCTGCCGTT
>DJFR01000077.1:0-1145 GCA_002432545.1 Flammeovirgaceae bacterium UBA5867
AATTCAGATATAGTTTAAACCGCAGGGTAGAGCGGAAGCTTTTTTTCTCCGGCAGCCACGTAGCTTCCAGGTCTTTTCGTATATCCTGATCAAGGTCTTCCGGTTTTCCAAGCAGTATACGAAACGACTGACGTATACTTCCGCTTCTGCGACAAGCTTCTGCCAGCTCAGCATAGTAATGAAAATGTTGCCATAAGAAACTGTGTCGGTTTAACGGATGTGTCAATCCATATACCGGCTCTTCCTCTTCCTTTTGAAAAGTACCGAAGAGCTTGTCCCAAAAAACAAATATATCTCCGTAATTCTTGTTCAGGTATTTTTCATTCGAGGCATGATGCACGCGGTGATGGGAGGGAGTGATGAGTATATTTTCCAGCCATCCTAACTTACCGATTAGTTGTGTGTGCGTAAAAAATGAATAGGTACCGTGAATCACCAATATAGCAATGACCATAGCAGGATGAAACCCGATGAACGGAAGTATACACCAGAATACATTTCGGATAACAGCCTGTAAGGTAGTAATGCGTGCGGATACGGTATAATTGAAAGTCTCACTGTGATGATGTACAATGTGAGCACCCCACATAATGTTGATCTCATGTCCGAAGCGATGATACCAATACCAGATCAGGTCGGTAGCAAGCAACAGGGCGATCCACACCGGCCAGCCGTTGGGTATGTGCAATATCGCGTAGTGCTCATATATATAGTAGTATAAACTATAAAAGCTTCCGGTGATGAAGAGGTTCAGAAGCCTTTCTGCAATACCAATGGTAATGTTAGCCACGGCATCTTCGTATGTGAAAAGCTGACCTTTCCCTTTTTTTACAGCGAGTAAATATTCCAGTGCGAGAAAGATAAAAAAAGCAGGGATGATGAACGCTGCCAGATTGAGTTGTGTATCCATAGAATTTTACAATCAGGTATTGTATTACATCCTGATAGACAAAAATATACGGCAATACATTTGCGATTGCTCGGTGCCCGCAGGATAAACTAATTCGGTGGAACGTTCAAAAATAATAAAAGTATATTAATTCTATAGAGTTTAAATAAATCATTTTTAATTTTATCGCTGAAAAGAAATATGAGCCTGCTGGGAACTACCGGGTTAAGCAGTCGTGTTTGGTACAATTATTGGC
>DJFR01000077.1:1249-35334 GCA_002432545.1 Flammeovirgaceae bacterium UBA5867
CATTTATAAATTAAAGAGGAACCCATTATTTTAATCATAAAGCTAAATTTTTAAGTATCATGAAAAACAATTCATTGTTCAGAGCATCGGTAGCGGTTTTTGCCGTATTCGCGTTGTTGGCATTTACGAAGCCTGCACCCGTAAAATTTAAAGTTGACACGAAAGCCAGTACACTGGCCTGGACTGGTAAAAAAGTTACCGGACAGCATACAGGAAATGTTCCGCTTACTGCCGGAGAAATTACAACAGACGGAAAGCAGATAAAGCAAGGTACATTTGAGATAGACCTGTCATCGCTTACAGTAACCGATCTGAAGGATGCTGATTCAAATGCAAAACTGGTTGGTCACTTGAAGAATGAAGATTTCTTTAACGTTGCTAAATTTCCAAAAGCAACTTTTGAAATTTCGTCCATCACACCAAAAACTGGCGATGAATACCTGGTGAAAGGTAAACTTACTATCAAGGGTATTACCAATGATATAGAGTTTCCGGCAACGATCAAGAATGATGGCAAGAAGCTGACTGCTAAAGCGAAGATCGTAGTAGATCGTACTAAATATGATATCCGCTACGGTTCATCAAGCTTCTTCGATAACCTCGGTAACAAGGCTATATCAAATGAGTTTGAACTCGATCTTAACCTGGTAGCTGCTGCGCAGACAGGTGCTTAGGATCTGTTTTTTTAGAAAACTTATTAAGAAAGGAAATGCAAACGCATTTCCTTTTTTTGTTTTTAGTGATATATAGGTTGAACCTCTTAATAATTTTAGCCACGATGGCAAGTTATCTTGTGATGAAGTCTTTGTAATATACGTGATAATATATTTCAGGCGAGCCCATGTATACTTACTTTTGGCGCCTGACGTATAACCACCATATTATATATACCTATGTTGAAAAATTACCGCCCGATCACCATGGCGTTGGTGATGGCAATTGGCGTGCATGTCGCTATAGCACAGCCTAAACTGAAAGTAGATCATGATGCCCTTAACTTCCTGGTGATGGGAGATTGGGGCAGAAACGGTGAAGACCACCAAAAGCAGGTGGCAGAACAAATGGGTAAATCTGCCGAGGCGCTTGGCGTTGACTTTATTATTTCTACCGGTGATAACTTTTATCCGAGCGGTGTCATCAGTGAGTTTGATCCGCTTTGGAAATATTCTTTCGAAGATATATATACTGCATTTTCACTGCAGTGGGATTGGTACCCGGTACTGGGTAATCATGACTATAAATCCAATCCGGATGCACAGGTTGCATACTCGCGGATCAGCAGACGCTGGAAGATGCCTGCGCGTTATTACGAAAAACGATTTGCCATTAATGGCGATACTACGAACCAGGTGTTGATCGCCTTTATTGATACAAATCCGCTGATAAAAGAATTCTACCGGAATGCAGAGTATGGTCCTAATGTACAATCGCAGGATAGTACCGCACAGAAGAAGTGGCTTGATAAAGTGTTGTCCAATCCATCGCCCAACATCAAATGGAAAATTGTTGTAGGACATCATCCGCTCTATACCGGCAGCGACAAACGCAGAAACAGTTATGATACGCGTGCTGTACGCGGTTCATTGAAGACTACTTTGGAAAAGTATAAAGTACATGCCTATATAGCAGGGCACGATCATAGTTTACAACACATTGTACCACCGGGAGTAACGCATCATTTTGTTTCAGGAGCAGCATCAGAAGCTACCCAGGTGGGAAAATTACCCGAGAGTAAATTTGCAGCATCGCAGTATGGTTTTATGGTGTTTAGTGTTGCGCGCGATAAGATGCTGATACAGGTGATTGAATATACCGGTGCCATTCTCTATAGCACCGAGGTAAAACGATAGCGATTACACCATTCACTTACCATATCAACTATGAAAATTAAAAAAACGTTTTTACTGGCCGTGCTGGTGGCATTGGCCGGATGCGATCATGAAGTTGTTAAACCGCAGGTAACGGATGAAGCCGTTACGAATGAAGATGCTATTGCTGCATCAGCAAGAGCTGCGTCATCCGGTACTTTTTCGGTACTGACCTATAACGTAGCCGGATTACCGGAAGGGCTATCCAGTTCTAATCCTGAAGCCAACACGCCCGAGATAGGTTTGCGCATTCGCGATTATGATATTGTTCATGTACAGGAGGATTTTAATTATCATGCAGCGCTATATGCCAATGATAATCATGCATACCGCACACCTACCAGTGGTGGTGTACCGTTTGGTGACGGACTCAATACGTTATCGAAATTTCCGTATAGCGATTTTCAACGTGTCAAGTGGAATAACTGCAATGGCACCGATTGTCTCACGCCCAAAGGCTTTTCGTTTAGCCGCATCCGAATTGATGAAGGCGTATATATAGATTTTTACAATGCGCATCCGAATGCCGGTACGGCAACGGCAGATCTTTCTGCAAGGCGTGCAAACATTACGCAGCTTTCGCAATTTATAGCACAGAACTCCGTGGGTAATGCTGTTATTGTAATGGGAGATTTTAACTGCCGCTATACGCGTGCGGAAGATAACATTCGCGAATTTATCACCAACAATGGAATGACCGACACCTGGATACAACTGGTGCGCAATGGAAATATACCGGTAATGGGAAGTCCAGCGTTAGTGTGCGAGTTCCCAAACATGACGAACGCATGTGAAGTGGTGGATAAGATTTTTTATCGCGATAGTAAATTTGTAGACTTCACACCTACCTATTATCAGTTGGACGATGCGGATTTTGTAACCGATGATAATCAACCGCTCTCTGATCATTATCCGTTGCTTACCAATTTTTCATGGTCACTCAAGAGTGGTTTTTTACTGAGTGATTTATTTGGTGGTCCGCATGGTACACCGTTCAATGATCTTGCACAGCTCGCTACTACATCGGTTGCCGGTAAATTTACTATACGAGGCGGATCGCGTGTAGACCAGGTTGGTGTTCAGCTTACAACGGGAGCATCACTGCAACACGGTGGCACAGGCGGCACCGAGAAAACGCTTACGTTGAATACAGGTGAGTATGTTCAATCCGTAAAAATGTGTTCAGGACAAAAGGATGGTCGTACGCGTATATTCTATATAGAGCTGCGCACAAACCAGGGCAGAAGTATATCTACCGGTACACAAACCAGTGCTACGGTAACCTATACGGCTCCTACAGGTTGGCGTGTTACCGGTTTCTTCGGAAACTCGGGCGATGAAATTGACAAGCTGGGCGTAATATATACTGTTAACTAGAGCACTTTGCTAAAAGTATAAAGCCGACACTATTCGTAGTGCCGGCTTTTATATTTTGTCTGTGAGTAACGTACCTACTGATTTTTAAACTCTTCGAAGAAAGCTTCTTCGAAGCTTGCTCCGATAGGTATCTCCTGGTTGTTGCCCAGTGTTATAATTTTGTTTCGTACCCCTGTTATTAGTTTGAATGGAACTATATAGGAGCGATGCACGCGTATAAATTCTTTCGGGGAGAGTTTGGATAACATGGTTTTCATCGTCATGCGTGTCAGTATTGTTTTTCCATTCTGTAAATGGATCTTCAGGTAATCAGCTAATCCTTCAATGAAAATTATATCGGCTGTTGGAATTTTTACCAGGCTATATTCTGCACGAATGAAAATGTGTTTCTGCTCGCGACTTTCTTTCTGATTCAGAAAATTATAGTATTCATGCGCTTTGTTAACCGCTACTTCAAAGCGCTCCTGCGAGTAAGGCTTCAGCAGGTAGTCCACCGCGCTGAGGTTAAATCCTTCAATAGCATACTGGCTATGCGCTGTGGTAAAAATCACCATGGTATCTTGTTCTATATCTTTGTAGAAATCTATACCGGATATAGCGGGCATGTGTATATCCAGAAAGATAAGATCGATGGGATGTTTCTGTAAATATTTTTTGGCTTCACCGGTTTGTGTAAAAGTCTTTTCCAGTTTCAGAAAACTGATGTTACTGCAATAGGCTTCCAGTATCTCTAGCGGAAGCGGTTCATCATCTATAGCAATGGCCTTTATCACAGTTGAATTGTTAGTTGTACACGAAAATGGTTATCATCCTCACTTAAAATTAGGAAGTGCCGCGAAGGATACAATAACTGCAGGCGTGATTTTGTATTCTCAACGCCGTGGCCGCTCTTCATGTGCGGATCCAGCGCTACCTTTACTTTGTTATTTTCTACGGTAAGTTTCAGACTTTGTTCTTCTATTTCGATCTGAATGTTGATGGATGATTCTTCGTCAGGATTAACACCGTGTTTAAAAGCGTTTTCAATAAATGGAATCAGCAACAACGGAGCGATGAATTGATTCGCCAACGTGCCCGTTACCCTGTATGACAATTGCACGCGCTTGTCCAATCGCATTTTTTGCAGATCAATATAATCATTGATGTAACTGATTTCTTTTTCAAGAGAAACACGGCCGTTGCTGGTTTCGGTAACAACATAGCGCATCATACCGGAGAGCTTTAGTATACTGCTGGCTGTGGCTGCCGATTTTTCACGCACTGCCAGAGCATATATATTGTTCATGGTGTTAAACAGGAAATGCGGATTGATCTGTGCCTTGAGCGACAGTAACTCGGCATGGTTGCGGGCCATCTCGGTATTAAACAACCTGCTTCTTACACGCAACAGAACTGAAAACAGAATAACAGCGACATAGAGAAATATATGGTGTCTTATTTCTTCTATAAAGGTAAATCCTTCAGGTTTAGGTAATGGTTTGTCCGGGCCATTTGCAGGTGGAAGTGCCAGTGTAATGTGTTTATCAAACGGATTATGACCGGTTATGAAAGAAGGGAGCAAGGTGATGATGAGAAAACCACTTATGATAAAAATCGCATAAATGAGATACTTCTTCTTGAAGTAAAATTGTGGAATAAGCACAAAGAAGTTGAGGTAGAAAAAGAGCAACATGATGCCATTGCCGATAAAATCACGCTGGGTCGGACGCGAGAAAATAAAGTCCTTTTCTTCCGGTGGATGCGGGAAGAGAAATATAGGCAGTATCAGGAAAATGAAACACCCAAATATATGCCACCAAAGATGTTTACGTGTCGTCATGAACGTAGCGTGTGATGTGAAGGAATAGCCAAGTATATAAAAGTCATAAAAAGGAATGGTTTATACATACCAATCCGCCTCAAACTTAACAGGACGATGGA
Organism: Flammeovirgaceae bacterium UBA5867; assembly: GCA_002432545.1. Classification (GTDB taxonomy): domain Bacteria; phylum Bacteroidota; class Bacteroidia; order Cytophagales; family Cyclobacteriaceae; genus Ohtaekwangia. The sequence goes on from DJFR01000077.1 coordinate 6,415, forward strand.
ATAATTTCCAACAAATGCGATGGACAATGCTTTTGTGTCGGGAAACGAAATTGTAGAGGGAAAATTAATATGCTAGATTCCTGAAAGTTGCCACCACAGCACGATGCTTACACAGTTGCTGCCTGGGCTTGGCGCACTTCAAAAACGGAAGTATATTCTTCTTTGCCGCGCAGTATACATTCTTCAACATGTTCCAGGGTATAATCGGGCGATTGTCGTATCCAGTCGGCAACACTTTCTGATAACAATAATTCTTTTTTGTAGCGGCTGCATAATTCCAGTATGCGTGCACAGGTGTTCAGCACATCGCCATGGTATAGCAGTTCGCGCTTACCACCCTGCGCCTCTGATGCTGACACCAGGCCGGTGTGTGCAGCAGCTTTAAACTCCGGGAAGATTCCGAATTTATCAAGGTATAACGTGCGGTTCTGTGCAAGCCGGTTTTTGAAATCGTAAAAAAGTTTTATGCATCGGGCCTTTTTCTGGTCTGCATCTGTGCGCCATGTGAGCACAGCTTCATCGCCTACAAACTGGTATATCTCTGCCTCGTGAAACCTGATTACTTCTGCCAGATCGTTAAAACAGGTGTTGAGAAGACGGCTGTAGCGTGCATGGCCGAGTTGCTCCGCTATGGTGGTGGATGATTTGAGATCGATGAATAGAAAGATGCGATCTTCTTCCTGCGGAATCCGATACTTACCTGTGATGAAGTTAAACATTGTACCGGGGCCAATGTGATAGTGTACTACCTTGAACATGTTCAGCACGATGCTGAACAACATGAGGTATATAAAGCTTGACCAGAATATACCCGTCTGCAAAAATATACCGGTGTCCATGAATGTAGCGGCCCACGACTTGTCCAGGTATATCCTGGCGAATAGAATCTGCACCAGTACAATGCCACTAATTACGGTTGTTGTGGTGATCAAAAAACGCGATAATGTATAGAGCCGTCTCGGTAGATGTGCTATGCGCGGCAATACATTAAATTCTATAAACGCCATACCTGCACCGGTAACAATACCTGAGATAGCAATAGCAACGGTAACCAGGTTGTCGGGCAGTTTTTCCATGGTTGAGGAATCGCTGCCGAGCTTATTCAGTATTCTGAAAAGTATCAGACCCCCTATATATACAGCCATCAGTGCAATGACTTCTGTGATTTTGCCGGATTTCTTTTTCATAAGCGGCTATACGTTGTGAGACTGAATGGTAAAGATTACTGCAAAGATGAGATTAATAATGCATTTTATAAATAAAAAGAGTAATGCCGGTGCCCTGAATTATTTACTACCCCAAAGTAAAAAAGACGAGTGCCATCCGAACATTACTCCTATATCTTGATACCGACTTGGATGAGAACGAAGCCTGGTATTTTCCGGGAGAGAAAAAATAATGTCGGGTGCCTGAAATCAATTACCACATACCTAAACCTGCGGCAACCCGACCATTACTTTATAGCTATACTTACATTTTTTGTATGATGTAACAAAGAAGAATAATGCCGGGTACCCTAATAATTACTACCCCAAAGCAAGAACCCGGGAAACTCCGGACATTATTCTAATCTTTTGAATATTTATAGTACCGGAGTTACTGTTGGTGACAGCAACCACTCCAGTGCAGCTTTTTCAGAATGAAAGACCGCGCGTGTTACGCGGTCAACATGGGTTTCCTTGTGAATCTTATCAAAGCCAGCTTTGGCAAAAATGTCTTCGGCTTCAATTACCGCGATGCGCTTTACACCTTTGCTCTCAATTACGAATACAACTTTCGCCAGGTATTCCTGTACTTCCCTGGAAAGTACTTTCAATTCAGAATGGTCGATCAGCAACATATCGCAGAGATTACTTTTCGAATATGCCTCCATAAAACTGGTGACCGCTGCCAGGTTCGAAACCTTGAGAAAGCCTGAGAACTTTAGCTTGAGAGCATGCGGACCAACTTGTGCGATCTCACAATGCTCTTCCTGAAATATAGTCTTGAATGTCATTGAATGTGATGATGAGGAATACATCGTTATTATTAGTTCAGGCTGGCAGGCTCGATCATTTCTGTTTCAAGCACGGGCTCATGAGCATGGTCCGCTCTTCTTTTCTTCGGACGTGCATTCCATTTGTCCTTTATGCGGTCTACCACATAATATACCATCGGCACTACGAAGATGGTAAGCACCAGCGATGAAAGCAGACCGCCGATCATAACAATGGCAAGTCCGTTCTTCCACTCCGCACCGGCACCTTTTGCTAAAGCAATCGGCAACATACCAATCACCATTGCTATAGTTGTCATGAGTATAGGACGAAGACGTGCTTTACCCGAAGCAATCAGTGCATTATACGTTGTATAGCCTTCTTCTTTTTTCTGGTTGGTAAAGTCGACCAGCAGAATCCCGTTCTTCAACACAAGTCCCAGCAACATAATTATACCCAGCATGGTAAAGATGCTCATTGAGCTCATGGCGAGGTTAAGCGCTATAAAAGCCCCGATAAGCGCTACCGGTATAGAGAACAATACAACGAACGGGTATATAAAGCTGTCGTACAGGGCAACCATGATCAGGTATACCAGCAGGATGGCAGCACCCAACGCCATACCCAGTGCAGAGAATGAATCGGCCTGACGTTCTATATCACCTGTCCATTTCATTTCTACCGAAGCAGGGAGCGGATCTTTTGCCAAAGCTGCATTGATATTCGTAGCCATAACACCGGATGTTATACCCAGCACGTTGCTTTTTAAAGTAACCGATGTTCTGCGGTTCTTACGCTCCAGCATGGAAGGACCACTGCTCTGACGTATATCGGCAAATTGTGTAAGCGGTATAACTTCCTGGTTGTTATTTACAAACGTGATGTCTTCAACATCAGCCGGGTTGTTACGGTCAAACTCATCGAGACGAACGTTGATGTCATATTCCTGTGTACCTACACGATAAGTCGCATCGGTGTTACCGGTATAGGCATTCTGCAACGTACTGCCTACTGTAAATATATTCAGTCCCAGCTGCGCCATCTTTTTACGATCGATGTCCACATTCAGTTCCGGGTTACCATCTTCTACACTTACGCTTACGTCATTGGCACCGGGCATTTGCTTGATCATTTTCTCCAGCTTGTGTGCTGCGTCCATGAGGGCCGTGCGGTCTTCACTGTTCAACACGATCTGGATCGGCTCATCAGAACTTGTTATACCCACCACCGCAGTATTTACTTCTATACCCGGATATTTACCTTCAATCACTTTACGTACCTGCAGCATATACTGTTCGGTAGTAAGCGTGCGTTGCTCTTTTCCTACCAGCCCTACTGTTAGTTCCGTTTTGTTTTCACTTCCTACGTTGGCTACCGATGCAAAGCCTGCTGAACTTGCGCCACCCACGTTGGAGAACACGGTGAGAACTTCAGGTTGAGACAGCAGGTAGTTTTCGATTTCGCGTGTGTTCAGGTTGTTCTCTGCTATAGGTGTACTCTTGTCGTACTCGAGCTTCACGGTAAATTTACCACGGTCGCCAGCAGCCACCATTTCCTGTCCAAGTATACCCAGTGACATGATATAGCCTGTTGCTACAAACGCTGCGATCACCGCGATACTTGTGATAAGTTTGTGGCGCAGTGTCCACTGTAACTGACGAGTATAGGCATTGGTGAGTGCTGTGATAAAAGACTCGAACCAGATAAGTGGCTTGTGGAACCAGTTGGAAGGATTGAGATGTGTTACTCTGCCAAAGCGTGACGCAAGCCACGGTGTAAGAGTAAAGCAAACAAACAAGCTCATCAGCGTAGATACCACGATGGTAACAGAGTACTGACGAAGCAAATCGCCAATGGTTGTGTTGATCATGGCTATAGGAGCAAACACCACAACGTCCACCATGGTAATGGCAATCGCAGAGAAACCGATTTCCGCACGACCTTCCAGTGATGCCTGTATTTTGTTTTTACCCATGTGCAAGTGGCGGTGTATATTTTCAAGCACCACAATCGAGTCGTCAACAAGGATACCAATCACCAGCGACATTGCGAGCAACGTCATCAGGTTTAATGAATACCCGAAGAGATACATCGCTATAAAGGTAGAGAGCAACGAAGCCGGTATAGCAACCAGTACAATGATCGAGTCGCGCAAGCTGTGCAGGAACAGTAACATTACCGCAGCCACCAGCACCACCGCTATAATAAGATCGTGTGTTACCGCATCTGCTGATTCCAGTGTAAATTCCGAAGTGTCATCAGCAATAATAATTTTCAGATCCTGGTCAGCATGCTTTTTCTCAAGTAATGTGATCTGCTCTCTTACATGTTTGCTGATTTCCACAGCATTGGCATCGCTTTGTTTTTTGATTGTTATACCGATACCATCTTGTCCGTTGAAACGGTTCAGTACGGTTTGTTCTTTTGTACCATCTTCCACATCGGCAACATCTTCTACACGCACAGTGCTACCACTCGGTGTTGTTGTTATACCCAGTGAACGGATCTGTTCCAGGCTGGTAAATTTACCAGCCAGTCGCACGGTCATCTGCTCGTTCTTGTTCTTTATTTTGCCGGTAGGAAAATCGAGGTTGGCATTATTTATAGCCTGTGTTACCTGCGACAGCGAGATACCATAATATACCAGTTTATCTTTATCGACATTTACTTTGATCTCGCGCTCCTGTCCACCCAGTAATCGTGTTTCACCTATACCTTCTATCTGCTGGATCAACGGCAGTACTTCATCATCTACCAGGTCATAAAATTCCTGTGAGCTCATTTTCGATACCGCGGTAAGCTGCATGATAGGACGATCGCTTGGCGATACTTTGGAGATGGACGGAGATTCCGCATCATCCGGAAGATCAGAGAGTATATTATTAAGTTTACGTTGTACTTCCTGTTGCTTGTCATCGATGTCGGTACCCACGGAGAACTCCACCGAGAGAACCGAAGCACCTTCGTACGATTGAGACAGTATACTTTTAACACGATCTATACCGGCTACTACATCTTCAATCTTTTTGGTAACGGATTGTTCCACATCAGTAGGCGATGCACCGGGATATGACGTTGTGATAACCAGCGTAGGTATATCAAAGTCGGGCATGAGCTCATAGTTGAGTTTTGTATAGGTAAACAGTCCACCCAGCATCAGCACCGAAAAGATAACGATGATGAGTGATGGTCGTTTAACGGCAATTTCTGTTAATGACATAAATGCGTTGGTTATTATTTAGCAACTTCTACTTTAGAACCGTTGGAGAGGTTGATCTGGCCATTGGTAACAACCTGTTCACCTTGCTTCAGTCCGTCCACTACTTCTACTTCCATTCCGTTACTGCCTCCGATATGTATATTGCGCAGCGTAGCTATACCGTTTTCAACTATATATACCTGCGGATTTTTGGCGGAGCCCAGCAATGCGCTGCGCGGTATAACCAGTGTAGCTGTATGAAGATCTTTGCTGACAACAGCTCTTCCGTACATACCGGCTTTCAGTTCTGTGTTCTTGTTATTTTTGAGTAATACTTTTACGGTATAGTTATGCGAGTCATCTGCACGGTCTGCCACATAATCAATCTTGCCGGTTAATGTTTGCGTAGGGTATATATCTGTTTCGATTGCGATCTGTTCACCTTCACCGAACAGTGTAATTTCATTCTCGGGTACTGCAATCTCAAGTTTCATTTGCGACAGATCGGTAAGTCTTCCGATGTTACTTTTCTTATCTACTACCGTACCAATCTCAACATCTTTTAAAGTAATGGTGCCGCTAAAGGGTGCTGATAGTTTGCTGAGGCGTATATTTTTATCCAGCTGTTTCAATTGTGATTCGGCATCTTTATACTGTTGCCAGTAGCTATCGTATTGCATCTTGCTTACGCCTTCGCTTTCAGATGCTTTTTCGTAACGCTCAAAGTTCTTTTTGGCGGTTTCGTATGTAGCCTGTGCCGCTATATATTTGGCACGCAGCATTTCGTCATCGATCTGCAACAGCAGTTTGCCTTGCGACACTACCGCACCTTCTTCAAAATATACTCCCGTTACTTCTCCTTCTGATTGCGGAATGAGCATGATCTCGCGGAAAGGCTTGAAGGTACCGGTATAGGTAAAGGTCTTGTCGAGATCTTTCGGTTCAACAGTCTGCGCTTTTACCAATGCTTTTTTGTCGGGATCAGGACGATATACTTTCTCCTGCACAGTTTTCTGATTGCTGAACAGCTTTACACCGGTGAATACAACAGCCAGTAAAGCAAGGACGGTAATGATGATTTTCTTTTTCATATATACTATAACTATAAATGCGAGTATGGTTAGTAAGTGGTTTATTTTTAAGGTTGTACGAGCTGGCCGTTAGCTTTTTTAACATCGAGCTCAGCGATTTTCAGATTGACGAGTGCAGTGCTGTAATTATTGCGTGCATCCGACAAATCATCCTGTACATCGAGCAACTCCGTGATGTTGATCAACCCGTTGTTGTATTCGATGTTTGCGTCTTTGAAAAGTTGTTCAGCCAGGTCGAGACTTCGTTTACTGTTGGCAAGCAGATTTTTGTTGCTGGTATAATTGTTCATGGCATCGAGTATTTCGCGGTCGGCTTTCTGTTTCATATCCGCCAGCGAATTGATGCTTTTCTGAAGCGTTACTGATTTTTGTTTTACCTGGTATTTTTTACTGAAGCCATCGAACACCGGTATCTTAAGCGACAATGTAAAGTAGCTGCTGTTAAACCATTGGTTGTTGATCGTTTCGAAAGGAGCGAACTTGCTGTTATAGCCGGTATATCCGTAAAAGAAATTGGCAGAAAGTGTAGGGTAGTATCCGGAGATAGTACTCTTTCGATCGAGTTCATATAGCTTTATCTGTTCCTGTTGCAGGCGTATATCAGGGCGTTGATTAATATCTCCAACCTGAACATCTTCGAGCGTTGCGTTGAAATCAAAAGGCACTACTTCGACCGAGTCTGTCAGTGGAACATTCATCAGATATTTCAACAGGTTATAATATTTAGTCTGATTGATTTTCTGATTCTCATATTCATTGCGCAGGTTCTCCAGGTTGATGAGCAAACGTTTATAGGTACTGCTGGACACAATTTCATTTTTACGAAGTGTCTCATTTGTCTTTACAGTCTTATCCATGTTGGTGATGTTGCTCTGTAACAGGTTGAGATTGTCTGACAACACCTGGATGTTATAGTAAGTAGACGTTACATTATATACTATATCTTCTTTGGTAAGGGTAAGTTGCACATTCGAGTAAGTGCGTCCAGCCTTTGCTGCTTTCAACCCGATCATTACTTTTTGGTTGAAGAGCGTTTGACTAACCTGTACGTTGGCGGAAGCATTTTGCGGCACGCCTAATTTAGCAGCAGTATACTCACCGGCAGCCCCGCCAAATGTAGAGGCCGGTATAAGCTGCGCAGGTACATCGAAGTAATACTGATACTGTCCGTTTAAATCAACAGTTGGTAAAAGTCCGCTCTTCGCCTCGCTCACTTTGTGCTCCGTGGACTCGATGTCGAGCTTACTGTTTTTCACGGTGAGGTTATTTTCCAGCGAAATTCTGATACACTCCTCCAAGGAGAGCTGTTGACCGAAGCCTACCGAGCTGACGGCCAGCAGGATAGGCGCAAGAAATAGGGTAATTCGGTTTATCATTATAGTTTAATTATATTGTTTAACATTTTAGTTAAAGACGGAGCAAATTTTTTTTTATTTTATGTTTTCAGAAAAATTTGGTTGCTTAAACATGGTCTGTAATACAACGTTTCTGCGTTCCAGTAAAAACTTCTTATAGCCAACCTCATCATAGCCGAAGAAGTTTTGCACCATTGGTTTCGCGATTAACGGGTAATTGCATAGCGACATCAGGTTAACCATAAAGTGCTCGATGCTAATGGGTTCGATACGTCCTGAAGCAATTTCTTCTTGTATCTGTTCTTCTAATATTCTCCTCAGCTTTTCCCTTTTCTCTTCTACGGGATGAAGTTCTTTTACTTTGTCAGGGTTTTTAACCATCTCCGTTACAAGGAAATTTTCCAGGTACGGGTAGTCAATATTCTGATCAATGAAAATGTCGATAAAGCGGCTGATCTTGTTATATAATGTGTCTTGAGAAGAGAAAATGTAATCGATTTTCTCGCGTGTCGCTCCGAGTGTTTCATGAAGCACTTTTTCAAAAAGAAGGTCGCGGCTTCTGAAATAGTAATGGATTAGAGCCCTGTTAACACCGGCTTCATCAGCAATTTCCTGTGTAGTGGCATTAATATGACCCTTTTGAAAGAAAAGGCGCATGGCCGTTTCTTTGATCAGATCTTCAGTTTGCTGGGTTTTTTCTGCCATTGTCGAAAATGTTTAACAATTTTGTTAACGCAAAGTAAACTATAAAGGTTTTAATCTGCAAAGCGAAAACTTAAAAATTTATTCCAGGCACTGTTTAGCCAGATTTGCAGGTCCGCTGTTTAAGGTTTGAGCTGTGGCCAAGTCGGCTCAGTTTAATGAAAAAAATAAATCCCTGTGACCGAAGTTCAATCACAGGGATTATGCCTTAATAATATATATAGTTATCAGTATATATGTAGGTAAGATATACTGTCAGGTATATACCTATCGCTTGCCATACATAACAATAGAAGCTTTACCGATAACCTGCTGGTTCAGGTTAAAACCTACCACGGCAGGTGTTGTGTTTTTGTCAAGCTCCAGTTTTGATTTCAGTGCGTATACCGTAATCAGGTACTCGTGGATACGGCCTGGAGGAGGGCACGGACCGCCATAACCAAATTTACCGAAGTCGGTAATGCTTTGAACTACTCCTGCAGGTGCTATATTTTTAGCGATATCGCCTGCGTTGGTTTTAAGCTCGGTAACATTAGCCGGTATATTAAAAATCACCCAGTGCCAGAAGCCGCTTCCGGTAGGCGCATCTTTATCGTAAATCGTTACAGCGAAACTTTGTGTACCGGCCGGTACATTTTCCCATGACAGTTGCGGAGAAACATTTTCTCCCGTGCATCCAAAGCCATTGAAAAATTCTTTGTTCGTGGCTTGTCCGCCAATGTCTTTGCTCTTTAAAGTGAAATTCTGAGCGTAGGCAAATGTGATGCTGCACATCGCCATCATGGAAATCAATATTCTTTTCATAACGCGTATTGTTATTTGGTTTGTTATGGAGACAAAATTACAATCCGTGCGAAACAAACAACTATAGCAGAAAGATCAAAAAATGTTTTAAACAGTTCAAACATCTTGTTGGTAAACCTTCGGTGTTTTACCAAACTCTTTTTTAAAGGCCTGCACAAAGCTCGACAGGTTTTCATACCCAAGCTCATGATGGATCTCACTCGCTTTTACATTTCGATGCTTCAACAGGAATGCAGCCTGCTGCATTCTTTTGATGTGAAACCAACGTGCAGGTGGTGTACCGTATACTTCTTCAAACTTTCGTTTAAACGTAGACAGACTCATGTTGCAAAGAAAGGCAAGCTCTTCCATTGAGAGGTTGCTATATACATTGTTCTCTACCACTTGCCGCAACGGCAAATCAAAAGAAGTAGCTGTGAGCGAAGCGAGCAACGGTAAAAATTCCTGCGGATATCGGTCGCACAGATATAGCATGATCTCCTCGAACTTGATTTGAAGAAGATGACTGGATAATGCAGACGATGTATTATTCGGCTGGATCTGTTGCAGCGACTGAGTAAAGCTTCTTACAAATTCATCCTGATCAAAAAGAAAGAATAATGAACGATCCTGTGCACTTTTATATTCTGCAGTAAACAGGAACGGATATTTACTTCGGAAGGCAGCAAGGTTTGTGTCGGAGAACAGAAACAGAAAAGCCCGGTATTGTTTAGCATGCGAAGGCCGCTCGCTCATCAGGCAGTTACTGGCCGGTATAAGCAGCGCTTGTGCAGGCGTAAACTTGACAGACTGATCGTAGAAATGTACCTCCTTCTCGCCCTCTTGCAGGAAACTGAACACATGCCGGTTAGCAGTCACCTTGGCTTTTACTGAACTCTTGTCGGTAGTATGGTAATTATAAACGATCAGGTCCGGGCGAACCGCGGCCTTGTCATTCAGTAAGTCGTCAGGCAGAGCGAACACGTTCATCATCAGGCAAAAGTAAATAGCGGGTATGTATTATGATGATAAAGACATCGAATATTTGCCAAGGAAGTGTAATGGAAGGGAAGAAGACTATACTTATGCAGACGAGCCATTGCTTCGGTCTTCCTCAAACGTATGCATAGTAAGTTGAAGACGAAGAAAGTTTAAAATAAAATAAACTCCCGGAGCGACTGGGGGTTTATAGGACATTAACTGTCTTTGCTGAACAACAAATACAATCTAAATCAAACCATCTGTAACTAAATGATCTTAAGATTACCAACATTAATTATTGTTTTAGGGGTGCTCCTGTCGCAACAGGTATGGGCCCAGTCGCGATATACCCTCAGCGGCTATATCAAGGACGCATCCAATGGGGAAGTACTGGTAGGCGCTACGGTGTACATTAAAGAGATTGGTAAAGGCGCTACCAGCAACGTATACGGTTTCTATTCCATTACTGTACCGGCCGCCAGCTATACTGTTGAGTATACTTTTATAGGATATCAAAAGATCGAACGGCAAATCACTTTGGACAAAGATGTTCGTGAGAATATAGAATTACCCTCTGATAGCGAGCAGCTGCAGGAAGTAGTGGTGATCGCTGAAGACGAGCAAACTTCCAAAGTTCAGAACGTGGAGATGAGCACGGCCAAGCTCGACATCAAAACCATTCAAAAGATACCAGCATTTTTAGGTGAAGTTGATGTTATCAAAAGTCTTCAGCTTTTGCCGGGTGTGAGTACGGTAGGCGAGGGTGCGTCAGGCTTTAACGTACGCGGAGGTAGCGTAGGGCAGAACCTCGTGTTACAAGATGAAGCCCCGGTATATAATTCATCGCACATGCTCGGTTTCTTCTCTGCGTTCAACCCGGATGCCGTGAAAGATGCCAAGCTATATAAAGGTGCTGTGCCATCGCGCTATGGTGGAAGACTTGCTTCCATCCTGGATATACGTATGAAAGATGGTAACAGCAAAGAGTATGAAACCACCGGTGGGATTGGTACGATCTTCAGCAGACTTTCATTTGAAGGTCCGATTGTAAAAGACAAAGGTTCATTCATTGTCTCCGGACGAAGATCGTATATCGATGTGCTGGCGCGACCTTTTGTAGATATACTCAAGGATGGTGGTGCGCTCAACTTTTATGACCTGACCGCCAAAGCCAACTATTCACTAAACGACAAAAACCGTATATACCTTTCCGGATATTTCGGCCGCGACAATTTTTACTTCGATAAAAACCAGGGCTTCAACTGGGGCAACGCTACGGCTACCGTACGCTGGAACCACCTCTTCAATGAGAAGCTCTTCTCGAATATAACCGGAGTATACAGCAGCTATAAATACGAGCTTCAGTTTGGCGATGACGATCGGAACCGCTTCAACTGGAACTCATCCATCTCTAACTTTATATTCAAGCCGGAATTCAGTTACTTCATCAGCAGCAATAATGAAGTAAACTTTGGTGCCGAGGCAATCTATTATTTCTTCGAGCCTGCCAATGCCAAAGGTATATCCAACGGACAGCCTACTGATATAAGTCTCGACAAGAAGTACAACCTGGAGACTTCCATCTATATCAACAACAACCTCACCATAAACGATACATGGGCTGTGGAATATGGAATTCGCTATTCTAATTTTCAATACTTCGGCCCGGGTACAACCTATACCTATAACGACACCATACCCGGCAAGCGCAGAACAGTAGCTTCTGAAACACAATACAAGCGTGGTAAATCTATTGTTGACTATGGCAACTTCGAACCACGTCTCTCGGTTAAAGCAAGTCTCTCGGAAGCAAGCTCGGTTAAAGCAAGCTATAATCGCATGGTGCAGTATCTTCACCTGATCTCCAACACAACGGCATCTAACCCGCTGGACGTTTGGACACCATCTTCCAACAATATCAAACCGGAGATTGCCGATCAGTTCACATTAGGATATTTCCGATCTATAGGTTCTTCCAAGCAATGGGAAGCTTCGGTGGAGGGATACTACCGTGAAACACAAAACCAGATCGACTATATAGATGGTGCTGATCTTTTGATCAACGAATATCTCGAAGGCGATCTGCTGAGCGGTAAAGGTCGGGCGTACGGTCTTGAATTTTATGTGCAGAAAAAGAAAGGACGTCTTAACGGATGGATAAGCTATACTCTCGGAAGAACTGAATTGCAAGTTGATGGTATAAATAATGGCAAATGGTATGCTGCGCGCTATGACCAGACACACAATGTAAAAGTTGCTGCCTTCTACGACATCAGCAAACGCTGGTCTGTATCCGCAGATTTTGTTTTCATTACTGGTACACCTACTACATTCCCTACTTCACGCTACGTTATGCAGGGTATATTAATTCCGGATAACGCAACCGGTTCACGTAACAATGTACGGTTGCCAAACTATAACCGCCTGGATATATCGTTCCGCCTGGAAGGAAAAGAGTATAATCGTAAAGGTAAAGAGAGAAAGAACCGCGACTACTGGGTGTTTTCGGTATACAATGTTTATGCCCGTAAGAATGCGTTCTCCACATATTTCTCTCAGTCGAATGAGCGTGTGGCAGCAGGACAGCCGCTTCAGTCAGAAGCCACACAACNNTCGGTATACAATGTATACGCCCGCAAAAATGCATTCTCTACCTACTTCTCGCAGTCGAACGAACGCGTGGCGGCAGGGCAACCGCTTCAGTCAGAAGCTACACAGCTCTCCATCATTGGAAGCATGGTACCCGCTATATCTTACAACTTTAAATTCTAGGAAGCATGTTCATAAAATCTTTTCATAAACAACTCTTTGTTCTGCTGCTGACAGCATCATTCTTTTATTCGTGCGAAGAAACCATCAACCCTGATCTGGAAGATGCAGATCCTAAACTGGTAGTAGATGCATGGCTTACGAATAAAGTAGAAGACCAGGTAGTGAAGCTCACATGGACACAACCATATCTTGAAAATACATTGCCCTCCGGAGTGTCAGGCGCTACGGTAGTAGTTACCTATGATGGAGGAGAAGTTACGTTTACTGAAGATGCTGAAGAAGCCGGTACTTATCGCTGGACACCAACGGATGTTACCAGTGCAGAAGTGTTCGGTACGATTGGCAGAAACTATAAACTAACGGTACGGGTAGGCGAAGAAACCTTTGAAGCAACTTCGCGCATCAATCGCACCGTAGCCATTGATAGTATAACATTCAAGTTTGAAGAGAGCGATCCGCAGTATCCTGACAATTCGTATACAGCTGAGTTCTGGGCAACCGATCCGGTCGGTAAAGGCGATACATACTGGATTCGTTCCTATAAAAACGGTGTGGCGTTGCTCAAGCCCAGCGAGATAAATGTAGCATACGATGCAGGTTTTACAGCCGGTGGAAATTTTGATGGCGTAACATTCCTGCCTCCGTTGCGCAGCGTAAATCCGGATGAAGAAGATGAAAATGATGAGCCGCTGTCTCCTTACGAACCGGGCGATTCAGTATATGTAGAGATACATTCCATTACACTGGAAGCCTATAACTTTTTAAACCAGGTGATCATTCAAACCGACAGACCGGGAGGTTTCGCAGAGTTATTCTCAACACCGTTGGCCAATGTGTCAACCAACATTACAAACCTCGATCCCAACGGAACAAAAGCTGTGGGGTTCTTTAACGTATCAGCAGTGTCGGGAATGGGTAAGAAACTTGAGTTGGAATAATATATATAGGTATATATAAGAATCTGAGGCGTGTTGCACTATAGGGTGTTGCAGAGGGTTTTCCACTTCCACTTTATCCTGCCTGCATTAAATGAGCTGAGGTATAATTTCAGCATAATGCTTTATAGTCGCAATGCGCTCTCTTAAAAAACGCGGACCAAAAAAGGTGTTAGACCAGTCGTCAAAATTCTGGTATTGAAAACCTAAATAGAAAGTCCAGAACATAAAGCCCAACAACGGTATAGCGTTGATCTCCTCATCTGTAATCGGGCGTACTTTTCTATAGGCATCTACAAATACGCTGAAATCTCTCCGGGCCTCTTCGATTGTTTTCTTGTTCATGGTTATATAGAAATACAGGTATACGGTGAACGACATAAGATCATTCGCCAGCCAGCCCGGTCCTGCAAAGTCAAAATCGAATAACGTAAGCGTATCGTACTCATCGAAATGAAAATTCTTAGGCAGGTAATCGTAATGACAATAGCCATAATTGAAACGATCGGTATTCAGGTCTTGCAACGCCCGGGCTACCTGCGCGGCTGTTTCTTTCAGGTAAGTATAGCCTTCCGGATAATCTTTAAAGGCTGGTTCCAGTATGGCAACAGGTTGTGTTAGCGTTGTATCGATGGTATACGGCTTTCGTTCATGCGAAAGTTTTACAGACGATGTGATGTTATGATTAAAAGCCATTTCGTAACCGACTATCGCCATGTGTTTCTCGGTAAGATCCATAATCGTTTTGCCGGGTGCATATGTGAACAACACACCATGTCGTGTTCCTTCCGCAGCATTAAATTCCTGGTATGTATTCCCGTTCCGATCGGCAATGGCATGTGCTACTTTGGCGCCTCCTGCTTTTAAGTGTGCGAGCAGTTCAATCTCTCCTTTTATTTCGTGAAGAGAGCGATGGGAGTCGCGGTATATTTTCAATATATATTTGGCATGCTGGTTTTCCAGGATATACGTATCACTCACACCCCGCAGAAAATACCGTTAGGAGAGATCTTGAAGTCCGTAATTACTTTCAATCAGATTTTTAAGTGCAGCAGACGAAAGGGTGGAGTACTGCGTAGGAAATATAGCCATAATGTATGCGGGATTGGGGCTGCAAAAATACAGCATTCATGCATAGTTCAAGGGATGTATCTCTTTTCTTTATGAATACGCACGATGTAATCATCAAAAAAATAAAAATTGCGTAACCGATCGGTATCCTATATATTTGTAACTGATCGGTTACATAATTATTCTTATTTTATGAGACGAGATGTTTTTCAGGCTATCGCTGATCCCACCCGCAGGGAAATCATTAATTTGATTGCGCATCAGTCGTTAAACCTGAATACTATAGCTGACAGTTTTGATGTGAGCCGGCCGGCTATTTCGAAGCACATCAAAATTCTTACAGAGTGCGGACTTGTTGTTATCAAGCAACAGGGAAGGGAACGGTATTGTGAAGCGAATCTGAAATCGCTCGGAGAGGTTTCGGACTGGATTGAACAGTATCGTATTTTCTGGACGAGCAAACTTGATGCGCTCGAAAGTTTTCTGAACAGAGTTGCTGCGGCATCCGCTAAAACAAAGTCAACCAAAAAAACAAAACGAAAATGAAAAGCGAACCATTTGTAATCGAACGCGTGTACAACGCTCCGGTTGAGCGTGTATGGAAAGCCATTACCGATAGAAACGAAATGAAGCAATGGTATTTTGATATAGCAGCCTTTAAGCCTGAAGTAGGTTTTGAATTTCAGTTTGAAGGTGGTGATGGCAATAAAACCTTTCTGCATTTATGTAAAGTAACGGAAGTGATCGTTAACAGGAAGCTGACCTATAGCTGGCGTTACGATGGTTTTACCGGTAACTCGTTTGTAACCTTTGAATTGTTTGAAGAAGCTGGTAAAACAAGATTGAAATTAACACATGAAGGCCTGGAAACTTTCCCGAAAGACAATCCAAGTTTTGCAAAGAAGAACTTCGAAATGGGCTGGACAGAGCTTCTCGGCTCATTGCTCAAAAATCATGTAGAGCAGGTATCGGTAGAAAAATAAAATTGAACAACAAGACAGGTATACCTCACGGTATATCTGTCTTTATAATGTAAGCGAAGGGTATATATACTCTTTCAGCAATGCATCGGCATTTTTCCGGATTGTCCAGAGGTTGTAATTGCCGGCGGTGATTACAACCATCAGGTCATGCTCATGATCAAAATATATTCGCTGGTCTCCGTTGCCAACAGCAACCGCCATGGGTATAGTTGCATTGTTAACAGAAATCGTCCATGTCCAGAACTGATAACCATAGCCACCACCATCAGCACGCGACACCTGAGGCGTATGCGAACTCTTTACCCATTGTTCGGTGATAATCTGCTTCCCTTTCCATTGTCCGGTCTGCATATAGAGTATACCAATTTTTACCATATCACGCGGACGCAGTCTCAGCCCGGATGCTGCTGCCGGTACAGATTTTCTTCCGGGTATAGCGGTAAGCGCTGTCCAGAAGAATGTAGTTATACCCAGCGGCTTGAACAGGTATTGATTGGCAAACGCATCGGCTTCCATTCCGCTAACTTTAAAAAGTATAGCAGCCAGTACCTGCGTGCAACCTCCGTTGTAATTCCAGGTAGTGCCGGGTGTTGCTACCAGCGGTCGGCCGAGTACATAGTGAATCGGATCATCACTATTGTCCATTTGTATTTCGCTGTTGGCTGGATTAGTATAGGGTATATTTTCGTTCCACTCCAGTCCGCTGCTCATGGTTAGCAGGTGGCGGATGGTGAGATTTGATTTTTCTCCGGTATTAAGATCAGCATACTCCGGAAAGAAGTCCCATACTTTTTGATCTTCACCCTTTATTTTTCCCTGCGCTATAGCTATACCGATACATGCGGATATTACACTCTTCGAAACACTCCGTACATCGTGCAGGCTGTCTTTGGTATGATTGATCATGCCAATAGACGTTCCCCAAATTTCATCTTCACCCGGAAAATAGTTTTCGTATACCAGTTTCTTGTTCTTCACTATCAGCACACTATGTATATTCGGATATTCCTGTTTCGCTATAGCGTGTGTCATGGCATTGATACGGACAGAATCAAACCCGGCATTTTTTAACCAGCCGTATGAAAGCTCATTTTCAGAGTTGGTGTCGAGGCCTGTTACAGTTGTAGTAGTTGTACATGCAGACAGTAGTGTTGTGCAGATAGCGGCTACGATGAAACAGGCGAATACATGTGATGCCATGGAATGGGATGTTTATATTGAACATGAAAAGTATAGTACTTTATATAAACGGAACGGGGGTAATTACGGCAATCTCTGGGGTTGATCGCGACATTTATTTGCCTGAACTTTGAAATACCGTACGATGCGTATGGCCCATGTTCAACAACTAAGAATGCATATGAAACATATATCTGTGTTAGTACCGAAAGGCGATGTTGTAGTAGGAAGTATAGAAGGTCCCTATAAACTATTCACACACGTAAATGAGTTTCTGCAGCGCGATGGTAAACAGCCGGGCTTTATAATAGAACTGGTAGGACAGGAGCGTGAGACACTGCTTGATAATGGTATCTATAAATTGAATACGCATCGTACCCTTCGCGAGTCGTTTAAGACTGATTTGATTATTATACCTGCGGTGCACGGTGATCAGCAAAAAGTGATACGCGAAAATCAGGACATGATCCAGTGGATCACGGGTCACTACAAGCGTGGAGCGGAAGTAGCCAGTTTATGTGTTGGTGCATTTATACTGGCTTCCACAGGCTTGCTTGAAGGAAAGCGCTGCGCAACGCACTGGCTGATGGCCAATGATTTCAGAAGAATGTTTCCGGAAATAAACCTGGTAGCAGAAAAAGTTATTACCGATGAGTTTGGTATCTATACCAGTGGAGGGGCCTATTCTTTTCTGAACCTGATACTATACCTCGTTGAAAAATACACGGGTCGCGAAATGGCCGTGTTATGTGCAAAGGTTTTTGAAATTGAAGTGGACAGGAACAGTCAATCTCCGTTTACTATATTCAGCGGACAGAAAGATCATGAGGATGTGCCTGTGCGCAAAGCTCAGGAGTTTATAGAACAGAATTTTCAGCAGAAGATAACCGTTGATCAACTCGCTTCGATGTTGGCATTAAGTCGCAGAAATCTTGAGCGCAGGTTTAAACGTGCCACCTCCAATACTACGGTGGAATATATACAACGTGTCAAAATTGAGGCTGCCAAGATGAGCCTGGAGTCATCGCGCGAAAATATAAATGAGGTAATGTATAAAGTTGGCTATACCGATAGCAAAGCATTTCGCGTAACGTTTAAGAAAATTACCGGTCTGTCGCCTGTGCAATACAGGAGTAAATATAGCCGTCTCAATTGAGGTGCTATATATAGAATACTTGTTATAAAACTGTTGGATATCGCGCATCGCCAAACTGACCGCATTGGTTCAGTGCGTTGTACGTTTTTGAACATACTTCCCCTCTGTAGTCTGCCATAGCACGTTTCTTCCAATCATTTCAGCTTTGGCATGGATGTTATTACTACAAATAGGAAATAATTATTTCCCGGATAACTTGTTTGTGTAAGACACCACACGATGACTAAAAATAACAGACCCTTACCACCTCAGTTTTTTCTGCGCTTCTTCCGATGGTTTTGTCATCCTGCTTTAAAGGATTCCATTGAAGGTGACCTGATGGAATTTTACTATGAGCGATGCCATGCTTCGGGTAAAAGAAAAGCTGACTGGAATTTTATCATCGATGTTATACTGCTCTGCAGGCCAGGCATTATTAAACCCTCACACCCTCATCATTCTATAAATCATTATGGTATGCTAAAAAATTACTTTAAAGTCAGCATCCGGAATATCCGGAAGTATAAAACATTTTCCTTCATCAATGTATTCGGTCTTTCCGTAGCAATGTCGGTGTGCATGCTGGTAATGCTCATGCTGGCGGATCAGAAAAGCTACGATCAATTTCACGAGAAGAAAGATCGTATATATCGTATACTTTCCGGCCAGGAAAGTTCGAAGCGGCTCTATGCTACAAGTCCGGCACCACTAGCCACTACGTTGAGAACAGAATATCCGGTTGCTGAAGAAACAACAAATCTTACTCCGGCTGTAGGAGGAGATATAACATATAATCAGCAGATCGTGCAGGCGGGTGGCTATTTTGCAGAGCCATCTTTTTTCCGTGTATTCAGTTTCGAACTTGAGCATGGTAATAAGTATACAGCACTCGAAGCACCTAATTCCGTTATACTTAGCAAAACATTGGCGAGCCAATTATTCGGCGATGTAAATCCTGTTGGCAAGGTTATAGAGTTCGCAGATCGTAAATTACCTTTTCCGATTTCGCACGATGGTGGTGGAGACGCAGCCATCGCGTGGGGAAGTTTTACAGTAACAGGCGTAATCGATGCGAGCAAATACAGGTCGCATTTAACATTCGATGTGCTGATGTCTGCGTCCACACAGTCACAACTATATACTGACAAAAAGCTGGAAGATTTTTCCAACAGATGGGACTGGTATTTCAGAACATATACCTATGCATTGCTGGCCCCCGATAAAACAGAGTATGATCTGACTATAGCGTTGAATGATCTGGTAACGCGCCAGTATGCCGATATTAAAGAAGAACATACAAAAGGTTTCAAGCTTGAAGCACAAAAACTATCCGATATACAATTAGGTTTGAATGGAAATGATACCGGGCAGCGCATGCCTGCTGAAGGCTATTATTTTCTCGGTATACTGGCGCTCGTAATTATGGTATCGGCCTGTCTCAACTATACCAATTTATCGGTTGCGCGTGCGCTCACAAGGGCAAAAGAAATAGGCGTGCGTAAAGTTACAGGAGCCAATAAGAAGTCGCTTGTTGTGCAGTTTCTGAGTGAATCTGTTATTACTGCTTTTTTAGCGTTGACGATGGCGCTGGTATTACTTCTCTTTGTAAAGCCTGCGTTTAAGGGATTGTGGATAAACAAACACCTGAAGTTTGACCTGCCTGATTCCCCGGAAGTATATATTTACTTTGCAGCATTTGCTTTGTTTACAGGTTTGCTGGCGGGTATATACCCGGCTTTTCATTTGTCTCGGTATGAACCTGTTCGTGTATTAAAAAACATTGGAAATATAGGTATAGGCAAGCTGGGCCTGCGTAAAGTGCTGAGCGTATCGCAATTTGTAATCTCGTTGTTCTTCATTACCACATCTATTTTGATTTTTAATCAGTTTAAATATTTCCTGGAATTTGATTATGGTTTTACATCCGCTAACATTGTTAATATTGATTTGCAGGGTAACGACTACAGAAAGTTAGCGAATGAATGGAGTAGTATACCCGGTGTGGGCACTATATCTGCAACCGACATTATCCCGGCTACCGGGCGAAACGACAATATGCAATTGCGACTTGTTGGGGCAGAAGGTGAATATATAGAAGCAGGCAGTCTGTATACCGATGAGAATTTTATAGCAAACATGGGTTTGAAAATTATAGCAGGTAAAGGACTTCCGGAGGCAACTGATTCGTCTGGCAGGTATATCGTTGTAAACGAGCAGATGGTGCAGGCTTTAGGGTATAAACACCCGTCTGAAATTATAGGACAGGTATTTGAAACCAAATGGGGAAATTCGCTGATGACAGTGACAGGTGTTGTTGAAGACTTCCGGTATAAGTTACTTATTAATTCGCACGCTATAGGTGCATTGGTCATGCGCAATCAACCGGATTACAGGTTTGCCAACGTAAAGGTCGTTTCACCTGACCTGATGGGTACCCTTGCTAAAATAGAATCCAAATGGAAACAGGTTGATCCGGCACACGCCATGCGATACGAATTCTTTGACGATCAGCTGGCCACTACACATCAGGGTATATTTGATATAGTTGCAATATTAGGCTTCATTGCATTTCTCTCCGTCATTATAGCATGCCTTGGTATGTTGGGCATGGCGACCTATACGGCAGAGCGCAAGAAGAAGGAAGTTGGTATACGTAAGGTATTGGGTGCAGAGAATTTCAGAATTGCCTATTTACTTTCCCGCGAGTTCTTAAAGGTGCTTGCTATCGCTATTGTTATTGGTGCTCCGCTCAGTTATATGATAAACAATTTATGGTTGCAGAAATTTCCGAACCGCGTTGAGTTTGGGTTTGGGACAGTCTTTACCGGAACTGTAATTCTACTGGCATTGGGCTTGCTGACGATTGGGTCGCAGACAATCCGTGCTTCACGAACCAATCCGGTTGAATCACTGCGAAACGATTAGTATTGTTAATTGTTGAGGAAGGATCACGCAGGGATGTATATACTCAGGTATACTCCCTGCTGATTTTTTATATATCAAGCTCTATTAACAAGGCGTGATGGTCGGATAATCGTGCCAGACTATTCTTTGAAGGAGCTATAACTTCAATATTATTTACTTTTCTACTAAGTGCAGGCGACAGCCAAAAGTAATCGATGCGAATGGAGGGGTTATCGGATTCAAATGTATAGCCTGGATCTTCCTTGCCGGATATATACCATGCATCTGCAAATTTTTTCTTTTGAAAAGGAAGAAACGCGATGCTGTCTGCCTGCGTGTTCAGATCACCGGCAAGTATAGCCATCATGTTACCTTTCTCCATAAATTGAATTGCTTCTTCAACATTGATCGTAGCCTGTTCTTCTACCCACGAGAAATGTGCATTATACAAATCGAACTTTCCTTCTTTACTTTTAAATGTTGTGCGGGTAATGATGCGCTGATTGGTATCGTCTGATCCATTCTTTAATGTCAGCGCCTGAAAAGTTTTTTCAATCATCGGTAATGTTGCAATTACTGCATTACCTTGTTGTGTTCCATCTGCAGATGTTTGTGCTTCTTGAAAATAGTGTGATTGAAAATCTTTCAGTTCTTCACAAAGTTGAAACGCCTGATCTTTTCCCTCATAACGCCCCGCATGTTTCGCTACGGCCTGAAAGATGATAATGTGTGGATCTTTACTTTGAAGTTGTTCAACTATTAATTTTTTACGAAGCTCCCACGTACCATGCTTCTCCACGTAATAGTTAAGATTAAGTGTTGCAATTCGAAGCATGGAGTAATTTTTAAAACCTGATGGACGCATGGCTAAAATACTGTGCCTCTCCGCAGGACGATTGTCATGTAATGATCTGCTAAGAAGTATATCTGTACTTTCTTGAATTGTGAATAGAATGATTTACGTCCAATATAAGCTACACCGTTTCATAATATGTTGTGTTAAAAGATGCAAGAAGTTCCGCAAATAGCAACGATTTATACCGGTGTCTTAACGGCATTAATTTTTAAAGATGTATAAATCACAATTAATACATCGTTGCATGACATCTCTTTCCAGAATAGATAACGTAAACAAAATTGCTGTACTGCGTGCGGGAGCGCTGGGAGATTTCATGGTAATATTACCTGCATTATACGCGCTAAAGGATGCATATCCTCATGCGGAGATTGTATTACTGGGCAGACCGTGGCAGCAGAAGTTCCTGGTAAAAGGGAGAAGTCCGGTTAATCGCGTTGAAGTTGTGCCGGTAAAAGAAGGCGTTGGTAACGAGTATCAGCAGTGTGAAGATATAGCGGTGCTGGAAGATTTTTTCAACCGGATGCGCAGTGAAGAATTTGATATAGCGATCAGCTTTCAGGGTAATGGCACGTCTGCCAACACGTTTATCAATCAGTTGGGTGCACGGGTCACCGTGGGTTCGTGGTGCGATGGCGCTGCAAGACTCGATCGAAGTGTCAACTACTACTATTATCAGCATGAGGTATTACGCTACCTGGAAATAGTGAAGCTAATTGGTGCATCAACCGATACACTTGATCCCTGTATTGAAATACTGCCGGGTGATTTTGAAGAAGTAAAGTGTTTTAATATTCCTATAGCAGGCAAACCCTATATATTAATTAACCCGGTTGCGAATGACATACGGAGAATGTGGCCGTTGGAAAATTATAGCACACTGGCGAATGCACTTGCAGAAAGGAATGTAGAGGTGATCTTTGTAGGTGCAATAGCTGATCGTACTATAGTAAACGATATAATTGGTGCTATGCGTTATACCGCTATAAATGCATGCGGCATCAGTATAGGCGGACTTGCTGCTTTGGCATCACATGCATGTTTGATGATTGCGCCTGATACGGGCCCGCTGCATGTAGCACAGGCGGTGCAATGTTCTACTATAGGACTTTACTGGGCTCCGAATGTAATTAACTGGGCTCCGTTGAATCGCGCTATCCATCGGCCGGTCATCAGCTGGAACTTACCATGTCCACTGTGCGGAATTATACCCAATGATCCGTATCCATTTAAGCCACAGACAAACTGCAAACACGAAGTCTCATTCATCAGCGATATAGGTGCTGATGCTATTCTGCATGCCGTTGATAACCTTTTGTCGCTGAACAGAAATAGTAAAGACAATCTAATCATACCGGAAGAGTTACTATATACTTCACTTTAACAAACAAGCTTATGGGTAACACAAATGCAATTCGGGTTTTAACATGGCATATACATGGTAGTTACCTGTATTATCTCACACAGACACCTTGTATATTTTACCTTCCCTATAAAAATAATAAAGACGAAGGATACGGAGCGCGTACACCCGGTTTTCCCTGGGGCGATAATGTGATTGGTATACCGGTGGATCATGTAAAGGACCTGGAGCTTGACTGTATACTTTTTCAATCGAAGAAAAATTACCTGGAAGATCAGTATGAAATTCTCTCAGCAGAGCAGCGTACGCTTCCTAAACTTTACCTGGAGCACGACCCGCCCCGGGAAGTACCAACGGATACCCGACATATTGTAAACGACCCGGATATACTATTGGTGCACGTTACACATTTTAATAACCTCATGTGGAATAACAATAATACACCTACCGTTGTGATTGAGCATGGCGTAACAGATCCCGGAATGTTATACGATGGCCGGCTTGAAAAAGGCATTGTTGTGATCAATGGAATCGCGAAACGCGGAAGAAGACTCGGTCTGGATATATTTCTAAAAGTTCGCGAGGAGCTGCCTATAGATATAGTGGGTATGGGCTCAGAAGAAGTAGGAGGACTAGGCGAGATTAAGAACCGTGATTTGCCGGCTTTCATTTCGCAATATCGTTTCTTCTTTAACCCGATACGGTATACCAGTCTGGGGCTTTCAGTATGCGAAGCAATGATGGCGGGTATGCCTGTCGTTGGACTGTCAACTACGGAAATGGCCATTACCGTGAAGAATGATTATTCAGGGTATATATCTACGGATGAAAGTTACCTGGTCGATAAAATGAAACTATTGCTGGAAGATCCGCAGAAAGCGCGTGAGCTCTCGAAGGGAGCTCGGCAAACAGCACTCGATAAATTTTCGATGGAGCGCTTTCAGGCTGACTGGATGCGTGTGTTCCAGTCTGCAATAAACAGAACGTTTACATCCGACAACATTACAGAAAGTATTTTGGACAATTAACCCGGTCGATATACATGAAAGAACTTGCAACGCTGAAAGGGAAAGTAATTTTGGTAACAGGTGCAGCACGAGGTTTAGGTGCCGCTATATGCAGAATACTGACAGAAGAAGGCGCCATTCTGGTGGCAACCGATGTTAACGCACCACTATTGGAAGAATCAGTAGCAGATATACTGGCAGCCGGAGGGAAGATTGCAGGTTACGCCATGAATGTTACAGATGAGAATAGTGTAGAGGAGACTTTGCAATCTGTTATTGAAGAGCATGGAAGGATAGATGCTGTTATTAACAATGCAGGTATAGACTATACCAAGTCCATTGAGGAGTTGAGTTATGATGAATGGCGCAGCGTAATTGATGTAAATCTTACCGGACCTTTTATTGTAACAAAGGCCGTGTATCCCTATATGAAGAAGCAAGGCAATGGTCATATCATCAACATAACATCCACAGCTTGCAAACGTGCATGGCCTAATGCATCGGCATACCACGCCAGTAAGTGGGGACTTACCGGTTTGAGTCACGCTATACATTCGGAAGCGCGCAAAGACAAAATAAAAATTACAGCACTTGTTGCAGGCGGTATGCAAACACCTTTTCTGCTGGATCGCTTCCCGGATATCGATACCAATCTTTTGCAGAATCCGGAAAATGTAGCAGAGTCTATCCGCTATGTATTATGCCAGCCAAGTGAAAGTGTTATACCTGAGCTTATGGTAATCCCGATGACGGAGACTTCGTGGCCTTGAGTGTCGGGCTAATCAATATAACTAAAACAGACCTCGTATCAACGGTGTCTGTTTTTTTGCACACACATATTGTGTTGTTAATTTGAAAAGACCGGCAGTATTGTTTAAGTGATACATACCCCGCTATAAAACATAAGATGGGTGATAGCTCTCGATGTTGTGTGATATTAATTTTGCAGCGTACGATTAAATTAAGTTCGTAGCGCTTATCCGCTGTACAAACACTCCCCATTACAATTTAATCTTTGGTAATCCTGACCTTTAAAATAACAGTCCTTAGTATAAGGCCTCATGCGAATTTTATTTCTTTTCCTGATCCGGTTTTATAGCCTCACGCTACCCGTTGATGCTGCGCTCATCAGCGAAGAAAGCCCTTTTGACGATGTTTCGATTGTTATTGAAGATGGCATCGAGTTGCCCGTTGTTTGTGAAATTGAAAAAGAAGGGAATGACGAAAATAGTAAGTGGTACGCTGAGTTTATTGCATTACCCCATTCAGACTATAGCTGCTGTGTAAGGAAACTTGTCACAGCAAAACTTGTCGCGAGTATTCCAAAGTTTATTCTGTACCTCAACATTAGAATATAGGACAAGGCCCTCTATGAGCTTATTGATCCTATACTATATATACAAGAATTTATTTCTAACCTATTTATCGCTTTAAATTTATGAACAGGAAATTATTATTATCCTTTGCGTATTGTATTGCTTTTGTTGTTTTTCAGGGTTGTGATGATGACGATGATGATGTTACGACTACGACCACTGCTGCCGAATGGGACTATGAGAATGCCGATGCGTGGGGAACGATCGGTTATACAGATTGCGCAGGTAAAGTACAATCGCCAATTAATATCGATACAGAGACTACTATAAAATCAACGCTGCCAGAACTTCAGACTGCGTACAAAAGCTCAACATGGGGAGTGGTTGATAATGGTCATACCATACAGGTAAATCTCAAACAGTCTAACAAGATGGTGCTGAATGGCACGACCTATAAGGTAATGCAGTTCCACTTTCACCATAAAAGTGAACATACTATTAATGGTAGTGCGTATGATATGGAAATGCACATCGTTCATCAGGATACTGTAACCAGCAACCTGGTGGTAGTTGGTATATTTTTGAAGGAAGGCGATACCAATACTTTCCTGGAAAAAATATGGAGTGCTATTCCGAGTGAACAGAATAAAGAAGTTGTATCGGCAGACGGCATAGATCTTGTTAATGCGCTTCCTTCCGATCTGAAATATTATACCTACACAGGTTCGCTCACCACGCCTCCTTGCACGCAGGGAATTGACTGGGTTGTATTAAAAGAACCAATGGAAATATCAGCCGGGCAGATTGAGAAATTTTCTTCCATTCACGAGAACAACGCACGGCCTACACAGCCTTTGAATAACCGTCAGGTGATTGAAGGTATATAACAAGCCTGAAATCAATATGCTCTTGCTGGTTATGACGTAACTGGCAAGAGCATATTTTTTTGTGAAAGAGTTAGCGCATCAGATTGTAATCATGAAAAAAAATAAACCCGACCTGGTAAAGTCGGGTTTGGGTACCTGAGGCCGGAATCGAACCGGCACGCCTCTCGGCACACGATTTTGAGTCGTGCGCGTCTACCAGTTCCGCCACTCAGGCATGTTTTGTGGAAATGGGCTGCAAATATGTTCAAAGTTTTACAACTCTCACAATTATACTTCTATAAATTTCTCAAGCGAGAAGGCTTGCGAGCGTTCCCGGAAGAGTGTTTTGACCTGGCCCCATACTGTACCGAAGAGCTCAGACTTCCGGTAACGCTCCAGATCTGCGGCACCATTCCAGTAACTTAGTGTCGTATACGTATTGGGTTCATCGGCATCTTTGAGCAATTCAAGGTGCGTGCAGCCTTCTGAACTGCGGATATTACTTTTATAGGTATTGAAGATCGCCAGAAATTCTTCAACACCGGCATCGGTAAAATGCATTCGCACAATTCTTATGATCATATTTTTATAAGTTTGCAGCTTGTTAAACGTTACGTTACCATGAAAAAAGTTGTATTGTTCCTTCTGCTCTTCCTAAGTATAGTCGGTGTCGTGTCGCAGGGAGTGGTTCATAAAATAAACTGGAAGATCGGTTATGTCGCTGCTTACGGAGTAGGTATTATGCTCGGACTGGTAGCCCTGACGTTGTTTGGGTATGGTATTAACCGTCTGTTAAAAAGAAGACGAGCCGATGTATAATTACTCTTCAAACAAAATGCTCACCGTACTATCATAGTCGAGTCCCAGCAACTCCGAAGCATTCCCTTTGTAGATACCAACCTCGAGCAGCCCGAGACTGTTAAAAACCATAAAGCATTCGCCTTGCTCTGCCTGGTGATATTGTGTGTGGATGCGTCTGAATTTTTCTCCGCCAAACTGCACGGTATATAATTTATTCTGACTCAGAATATCAAATGCTTCCTTCGGTATGTTGGTGATGAGATTTCCCATGCCATCCACGCGTATCACAGTTCCGGTAATTTGCTTCTTGGTTGCTTTCACCTGGCGGTCGATCATCTTTTTGAACGATGGCATTGGCTTGCCGAGGTTCGTGATCGAAACACCACTGGCAAGTTTCACGGCTGCCGGAGCAAAAACATCGCGCTCGGGAAACGTAGTGCTGATGGAGTTGATCGTATTCAGGTCAACCAGTTGCTGATGCGGTTTGTCGCTGATTAATCCGAATAAACCGTTATCACATCCTACAAAAAAATGATCCTCCAGTTGCAGTGCGATGAAAGCATCACCGCGATTACCGATCGAGTCAACACCAACGAGGTGTACAGTACCTTTGGGAAAATCGCGAAAGACAGCACGCAGTACAAAAGCAGCGTGCCCTATATCCGAAGGTTTTATCTTGTGGCTGATGTCTTCCACCCGTATACCCGGATTGATGCTGATGATGCGGGCCTTGATGGCTGCCACGTAATGGTCACTTTCACCGGAGTCAGTAAGAAGGGTAACAATGGCCATGGTTGATGCTGCGGCAGATATTCATTAATTTTGATATGGCAAAGTAAACATTTTTAGTCCATATAGTGTATTGAACTTTGTGAACTCTGATGTGGTTAAAATTTATGCCATAGCTTGTATCCCGATCCGGCCCACACACGTACTCGTGAATAACACGAACATTGTTAAACATTTAATCAAGAACATAGTTGATCGAAAAAACAGTAACACTTGAAAATATTTCCCTGATCGATTTTCTGGGAGTGGCGAATAGAACCATCGATACGCTGGCTGCTGCATTTCCGAAGAGTCGAATTATATCACGCGGAAACCAGATACATATCAAAGGATCTACTTCTGAAATTGTGCAGATCGATGATATCCTGGCTTCGCTTATTGACCATTACCATAAATTTGGAAAGGTGACAGAGGAGAACGTTCAAAACTACATCTCGCACGAGCAGGAAATTATGCTGCCTGAAAACCAGCAGCCTGCTGATGATATTATATTGTACGGAACCAAGGGTAATCCTATAAAACCCAAAACCGTTAACCAGCAAAAACTGGTAGACGCTGTAAAGGAGAACGACCTGGTGTTTGCGCTCGGCCCTGCCGGAACCGGTAAGACCTATATTTCGGTGGCACTCGCGGTGCGGGCGCTGAAGAACAAAAGCGTAAAGAAAATTATCATTACCCGACCTGCGGTTGAAGCCGGAGAGAATCTGGGATTTCTGCCGGGTGATCTCAAAGAAAAGATCGATCCGTACCTGCGTCCTATTTATGATGGTCTTAACGATATGATACCCTTCGAAAAGCTGCGGTACTATATGGAGCGTGAGATTATTGAGATTGCACCGCTGGCCTATATGCGCGG
>DJFR01000077.1:35389-56782 GCA_002432545.1 Flammeovirgaceae bacterium UBA5867
TCGAAGATGATCGTAACCGGTGATGCTTCGCAGATCGACTTACCATCCAAGCAAAGCTCCGGGTTAAAAGAAGCGATCCGTATACTCCGCGATGTGCGCGGTATAGGCATGGTGGAACTGAATGAGAAAGATGTAGTGCGCCACAGACTGGTGCGCGATATCATTGAAGCATACCACCGCGAAGCAAACGATATACGATAGGTATATAACGTGCAAAATATAAAGGAAGGTTAGGAATAGTCGTCACAATTCCTGACTTTCCTTTTTTATTTACTCGTTGTATGCTTCGTTGGATTCCGTATGCCGTTGTTCGCATCGTTATATTCTTTATAGCTGGTATAATATTAGGTATATATCAACCCGATTTCCTTCCCCAGCTATATCTTGAAATTATTTTTGCGCTGGCACTGCTTAGCTATATAGCGTTCTTTTTACTTCAGCGCTTCTATAAGCGATTACTCTTTAATCCGGGGCTTCTCGGACTGATGATTATATTCCTGGCAGGCTACCTGCGTGTGCTTGATTGTACCGATGCGCGCAAGCCCGAAAATCTGGTTCACTTACAGGAGCCTGTTCTATACTATAAAGTTGCTATAACAAGTCAGGCGAGGAACAAAGAAAACTCGTGGAAAACAGAAGGTACTATCTCCACAGTGCAAACTTCAACAGGCTGGAAGACGTGTTCCGGAAATATAATTCTCTATTTTCCCAAGAGCGACTTTAAGAAGCCGTTTCAATATGGAGATATACTGTTGGTAAAAGGGATTCCACAATCCGTGCCTCCTTCCGGAAATCCCGGAGAGTTTGACTACAGGAAATTTCTGGCGTACCGGAAAATATACCATCAGCAATTTGTAAGAGAAAACGAGGTGAAGTATCTGGAAAGCAACCCTTCATCATCAATAGTATATTGTGCGATCCGCGCGCGTGTATGGGCAGATACTACGCTTACCAGATTTGTAAAAGAAGAACGTGAACGGGCCATTGCTTCTGCGCTCGTGCTGGGTGTAACAGACGGGCTGGATAACGAATTGTTAAATGCGTACGCCGCTACCGGTGCCATGCATGTGCTGGCAGTATCGGGTCTGCACATCAGTATTATTTACATGCTTATACTCGGAATGCTCAAACCGCTAAATAATACTCCTGCCGGCCGATGGTGGCTTGCTGCCCTGAGCCTGGTTATTTTATGGGGATATGCCTTTGTTACCGGGCTATCTCCTTCGGTACTACGCGCGGTTACGATGTTTACATTTGTGGCAGTAGCCAAAGCATGGAACCGGCAGACTAATATCTATAATATACTTGCAGCATCTGCATTTTGTTTGCTGATTTACGAACCATACCTCATCATGTCAGTAGCATTTCAGTTATCGTACCTGGCAGTGCTCGGTATAGTATACCTCCAACCCGGTATGTATAATTTGTGGGAGCCCACATCACGTTTCTGGGATGAAGTGTGGAAGATAACCACTGTATCCATCGCAGCACAACTCGCTACATTTTCATTGGGACTGCTATACTTTCACCAGTTTCCGAATTATTTCCTGTTGTCTAACCTGCTGGTTATACCTATATCTTTTGCTGTGCTTATACTGGGGCTTGTTGTATTGGCAATAAGTTTTATTGGTCCGCTGGCTGCGTTATGCGGCTGGCTTTTATTATGGACGATCAAAGCGCTGAATGCTGTTGTATTCACGGTGGAGTCTTTTCCGTATAGTCTCATCGATCATGTATACATTAATACATTACAGAGCTGGTTGCTGATGGTGGCGATTATATGCTGCGTGTTGCTCTTTCAGTTCCGAAAGTTTTATTATGTGCCGGTGGCCTGTGTAATGATGCTGCTGTTTGTTTTAATACAGTGGACTCACTACCGTGATGTTACAAGCCATGCCATGCTTGCGGTATATAAGGTGCCGCATCACACGGCATTGGATCTGATCGATGAAGGAAAGGCTTACTTTATAACCGATTCTTCATTACAACGAAAGACATCCGCGGTACGGTTTCATATACAACCCAACAGACTGAATCACGGTGTCGATAATGTGGAGTCTGTGATTCCATCGTTATCGGGAGCGTACGGGAACTGGACGTGGCGTGGCCGATCAATTTTAATGATACGCGATCCTCATGCTATACCGTTAACAGCGATGGAAGCAGATTTTGTCATCATCTCCAACAATGCCGTTAAGAATCTGTCAGCTTTATCGCATATCAATGCATCCGAAATAATTTTAGATAGCAGTAACTCTTACTATTTTGCTGAAAAATTACGGACGCAGGCTCTGGCAGCGGGCATTCGTATTTACTCGGTGCTGCACGAAGGTGCGTTTATAAAAAATATCTGATTTTCTACATTTGAATATATATAGCATGGACCAGGTAGAGTATACTGTACAGGATCGCATCGGTTATATAACGCTTAACCGCCCGGAGAAACGAAATGCATTAAGCTTTGAACTGGTGGCTGCATTGAAAGATGCATTTGACAAAGCGGAGAACGACAGTACCGTTAAAGTAATTGTACTCCGTGCCAATGGTGAAGCATTTTGTGCCGGTGCAGATCTGGGGTATCTGCAGCAGCTTCAAAAGTTTTCGTACGAAGAGAACCTGGCAGACTCAAATCACCTGAAAGAATTATTTCAGAAGATATATACTCTAAAAAAAGTTGTGATAGCCCAGGTGCAAGGTCACGCACTGGCGGGTGGTTGTGGCTTGGCCACCGTGTGCGATTTTGCATTTGCAGTGCCTGAAGCGAAGTTTGGCTACACCGAAGTGAAGATTGGTTTTATACCGGCCATTGTCATGATATTTCTGCTGCGGAAGATTGGTGAAGCAAAAGCAAGACAACTGCTGTTGAGTGGCGACCTTGTTACCGCTGAAGATGCCCGTGCTATAGGCTTGGTCAACACCGTTGTTTCAAAAGAAACACTGGCACAGGAAGTATATACTTTTGCGCAGCGACTCATCACCACCAACTCGGCAACATCCATGGAGTATACCAAGCAAATGATTGCTGCTGTCCAATCGCTTTCCCTGGATGATGCGCTGACGTTCGCGTCAACGATGAATGCTAAAGCACGTGCCAGCGAAGATTGTATAAAAGGCATACAGGCATTTTTGAATAAAGAGAAGATCAGCTGGTGANNTATAAACGATCCGAAGAGCGAAAAAATCTTAGACCCAGGTGATCAGGTATTCATCATACTCAGCGCCACTCTCAATACTTTTAGAATAATCTACTTTTACGCCTCCCACCCCGGATTTACGGATCAACCCGTCTAAGAGACCTAATTGAAGATTTCTGTTGAAAGTTTGAGTTCTGCGCATGGTAATACTATTCTTTTCATACTTTACTACTTCCCAGCCTCTTTTCTCGGGATCCTGAATCATTTCATTCGCCACTTTAATCAAGCCTTCCATTACTTGAAGAGGTGTAGCACTTGTTTTAATAAGCCCGTTGTCCGTCAATCCCTGGTAAACAGTTTCACCTATCTTTCGTCCCACTACAATCAGGTTGAACTTACCCAATTCTTTTTCAATCCACGAACACATGTCATTGTATAACTGAATGGGTACTTTATTAAACGGCTGGCTTAGGTCTGCACGATCGGCCATATCAAATAGTGGATGATATTCTTCTTTTTTGTCTTCGTAGTGTTTGAGAATGTCACAAACAAATACAGCATAAAGCGTTACATTTTCTGTAGAAAGATTCATTTCTGTTTTAATAATCGTATATGGCTTCAAGTTTATATAGTTTTTTGCATGGAATATTGGTCGCGATGTATATGGGGTATATATATAGGTGTAAGGAAAATCTTTTCACACATAGATTTCTAAGTTCAGGTTGGTAAATAATTACGGTTGGTTTATTGAAGGCTGGATACCTGCGATAGTATAGGGGTATCACTTGTGTCTGTCAGGTTACTGCAATTGATCGATGCAGGACAAATCACCACTGACTTTTATGGCGTTTTACGTATGTAAGTATATTGGAGATAAATACATTTAGGAATTCACGAAGGGTAGACCTCCCTGCAGCTTTGAACAAGTGGTGTCTTCGTTTTGTGTTCGATGCTATGAGATTTGGTTAGGATTTCACTTGCTCTTCTTCGCACTAAGTTGAATGGGAGTAACATCGGTCAATTCGAGCGATTTTACCATCCTGGAAGTATTGGCTTTATATTTTTTGAAATGTGGAGTTTGCAGATGCGACTGGTATGCTAGTGTGTCTGCATAAATTTCGAATACAGTTACATTGGTAGGATTATTCTTGTCATGTACAGCAAAAAGCATGAGCACACCCGGTTCACTTCTAACGGCTGCTTCGATTTGTTCTTTAATTTCTGATTTATAGTTCTCCAATTGTGCAGAATCTATTTTGATCTTTGCTATACGAACCACTCGTTTGTCTTCCTGGGCAAATACAGATGATGTTAATAGCAAAATTATACACGCTGTCAGTAACCGACTGTTCACGTGAAATGATGTGATGGATGTTTTCATCTTGATTGAGGTCTTTGTGGCTCAGTATTTCAACATGATAAATATAAAGAATTCGTTATGCCGGAAAAGTGATCTTCTGATAACATTTCCCGAATAACAACTATATTCGTCTCCATTGGAGACACCCGTTTCGATATTAAAAAAGTACTGGCAACATAGTCAGTTCAGACCTTTGCAGGAAGATATAGTTAACTCCGTCTTGCAGGGACATGATACACTGGCGTTGCTTCCCACCGGAGGCGGTAAATCCGTTTGCTTCCAGGTGCCCGCGCTCTTGCTCGAAGGTGTATGCATTGTTATTACTCCGCTTATTGCTCTGATGAAAGACCAGGTTGAGCAATTGAAGAGACGTGGTATTCTTGCCGTAGCCATTCATTCCGGAATGAACCGTTCCGAGATTGATATACTCCTCGATAACTGTATCTATGGCTCCGTAAAATTTCTCTATGTTTCTCCCGAACGCCTGCAGACTGAACTCTTCATCGAACGCGCCAAGCAAATGAAGGTGAGTCTCATTGCTGTGGATGAAGCACACTGTATATCACAGTGGGGTTATGATTTCAGACCTCCGTATCTTCAGATCCCTACGCTACGCGAACTCAAACCTGCTACCCCGGTTATAGCATTAACGGCTACGGCTACGCTGGTGGTAAAAGAAGATATCATGAACAAGCTCGCGTTCCGACAACCGGCAGGAGTTTTTCAAAAATCTTTCGCACGCGATAACCTTTCATTTGTTGTTCGTAAAACCGAAAACAAGGAACGTAAGCTGCTCGACATCCTGCAAAAGGTAAAGGGCAGTGCTATTATATATGTTCGTTCGCGCAAGGCCACACAACAAATTGCGGAGTGGCTTTCCAAGCGGGGCATCAGCGCTTCATATTATCACGCAGGACTGGAGTTTGAAGAGCGATCAAAACGCCAGGAAGAATGGATCCATAACAAGAGTCGTGTAATGGTGGCGACCAATGCATTTGGTATGGGTATAGACAAACCCGATGTGCGATTGGTGGTGCACCTGGATTTACCGGAAAATCTTGAATCGTATTACCAGGAAGCAGGGCGTGCCGGTCGTGATGGTATACGTTCGTTTGCAGTTATACTATATCAGGAAGCCGATGTCATTAACCTACAGTTTAAAACAGAGCAGGCACATCCTTCACCGGAAGCTCTTAAGAAAGTATACCAGGCGCTTGCCAACTATTATCAACTCGCCATCGGGAGCAGTGGAGGTGAAAGTTATGATTTTGATTTGCTTGAGTTCGCAGAGCGTTTCAAATACCACCAGGCAGAAGTATATATAGCCTTGAAGAAGCTGGAAGAGGAGGGACTCATTCAATTCAACGAAAGTTTTTATAATCCATCGCACCTGTTTTTTCCGGTGGATAAAACCCGACTATATGAATTTCAGATCGCGAATGCGCGGTTCGATCCGGTTATAAAAATGCTGTTGAGACTATATGGCGGTGAATTGTTTTCAGAGTTTGTAAAGATATCGGAATCATACCTGGCAAAAGGATTGAAGATCTCTGAAAAAGAAATGATAGCTACGTTGCAACACCTGAACGAATTGAAGGTTGTGATCTATCAACCTTTAAAAAACAAACCGCAGGTAACGTTTGTGTTACCGCGACAGGATGCAGACAGACTTCCGCTGAATATTAATCGGCTGGAAGAACGCAAAAAGCTTATCGTTGACAAGATGAAGGCCATGGTAGCATTTGCAACAACAACGCATCGGTGTCGCATGCAGATTGTACAGGAGTATTTTGGCGAAGATACATTTTCTGTATGCGGCCTGTGTGATGTATGCATTGAGCAGCGCAAATCAGATAATCGCTCTGCGTATGACCAGTTGCGAGCGGAAATCGTTAATATTATTAAAAATACTTCCATGACGATTGAGCAACTGGAAGAGCATATTGAACCCACCGATCGCGAACTGTATGCAGATGTAGTGCGTGAGCTGGTGGACGAAGGATTGTTGCAATACGATGACAGTTGGCGATTGCAGCTTTCTGAACAAAAAAACTGATTGTATGTTTATACCACTATGCGAAAGGGATTAAAGAAGTTCGTCCGGATTTTTATTTATGTACATGTGTTTTTGGCAGCAGCCTTGTTACTCACACATTGTACGTTTAAGCGGTATGCAGAAAAATCTTATGCACGTGCAAAAAAAGAAAAACCATACGATGTTATTATAGTACCCGGAGTGCCTTACGAAAAAGAGAACACTACTATGGTAATGAAGATGCGTATATACTGGGCGAAACATTTATACGACAGTGGCTATACCAAGAATATAATTTTTTCAGGAGCAGCAGTATATAGTCCGTTTGTAGAAGGACTCGCGATGAAAACCATTGCTGATTCATTAGGTATACCGCGTGAACATCTGTATGCTGAAACAAAAGCAGAACACAGCACCGAAAATATTTACTACTCGTGGAAGCTCGCGCAGGAACTCGGCTTCAAGAAAATAGCATTGGCTACAGACCCGTATCAATCCGGGTTGCTTCGCAGCTTTACCAGAAGGTATTGTCCCGGAGTAAAAGCAGTACCCATTGTATTCGGGATGATGGATATAGGCAGTAAAACGTTACCGGTAATTGATACTACAGCGTGTCATTCAGAAGGATTTGTTTCGATACTTGAACGCGAAGGATTCTGGCAGCGATTTCGCGGCACCATGGGCAAACGCGTAAAAGAGGAACGGAAAGCCGAGCTACGCAAACGCAAAGAAGAAGCCCAGGAAAACGTAAGCCAAACTACATATTGATTCGCGAATCTTGTAGCCCGCAGGCTACGCAGAATCCGATAGCTATCGGGACGCTCTGGNNCAAGGTATATTTTATATGTATTTTGTTCAGCGGTCATCTGCGTCCTCTGCGGGCAAATGCATTTGAAAATAAAAAAGTCCTGTTACCAGGACTCTAGTCTTTGAAGGACGAATAAAAGTGGAGAATATCGGAGTCGAACCGATGACCNNCTAGCCAGCTGAGCTAATCCCCCGAATGGGCAGCAAATATAAATGAGTTCCGGTAAAAATCAACGGCACAGTTGTATACATAACTTTCATTTACGGAGGTGAAAGGTGTTTTAACCATAAATAAGTTCTGCTTTGTCGCGGGTAAAGTATAGAAACGTATCGTTATTGCTCGCCTCCTCAGTAATCTCGATTAATAGGCGTACCTTTGCAATCTTATACAATAATATAGAATGAAATCTTTTGAAACCCTGGGCCTGTCCAGGGGCTTGGTGGAGTCGGTTCAGCTGATCGGCTTTGAAACACCTACTCCCATACAGGAAAAAGCAATCCCTGTTTTACTGAACGGTAACCGCGATTTCGTAGGACTCGCGCAGACCGGTACCGGTAAAACTGCTGCCTTTGGATTGCCGTTGCTCGAGCTTGTTGATGACAAGAGTCGAGACACTCAAGCGCTTGTGCTTGCGCCTACACGCGAACTCGGCCTGCAAATAGCCAATGATCTGGAAAACTTCTCGGAGAAATTTAAGTCATTTAACATAGTAGCCGTATACGGTGGCTCCAGCATTAGCGAGCAGATCCGTAAAGTAAAGAAAGGTGCTCAGATTATCGTGGCAACACCCGGACGTCTGATCGACCTGATTGATCGTAAAGCCATTAACCTCAAGACTATAAAATATATAGTACTCGATGAAGCCGATGAAATGCTGAACATGGGCTTTAAAGATGATCTTGATAAAATTTTATCGTTTACTCCGGAAGATAAAGCTACATGGTTGTTCTCCGCTACGATGCCACGTGAAGTACGTGCTATCATGAAGAACTACATGAGCGATCCGTTTGAGTTAACCGTAGGAGAGCAGAATACAGGTAATGTAAACATCGAACACCAATACGTAATTGTACAGGAGAGAGATCGTTACCTGGCATTGAAGCGTATACTCGATAACAATCCTGAAATTTTCGGATTGATCTTCTGTCGTACACGTATCGACACACAGAAAACTGCCGAGATGTTGATGAAGGATGGCTATAGCGCAGATGCACTGCACGGTGATCTGACACAGCAGCAACGCGATCGCGTGATGTTGAGTTTCAGACAGCGTTCATTGCAGATACTGGTTGCTACAGATGTAGCAGCACGCGGTATAGATGTAGAAGACATCACACACGTTATTCACCTGAATATACCCGATGAGATGGAGTTTTATACCCATCGCAGCGGAAGAACAGCGCGTGCCGGAAAGAAAGGTGTTTCCATCGCGATGATCTCGAAGCGTGAGTTGGGTAAAGTGAAGCAGATTGAAAAAACGTTAAAGTCGCCATTCAAACGTGCCATGATACCGACCGGTGCAGAAGTTTGTCAGAAGCAATTGCTGGCATTCATGCACAAGGTAAATGAAGTGAAAGTAAATGAAGATCAGATTGCAGAGTTCCTGCCTGCTATAGAAGCTGAGCTTAAGAACTTAACGAAACAGGAATTGATCAAGCGTTTTGCTTCATTGGAGTTTAACCGCTTCTTCGATTATTATCGCAATGCTCCGGATCTGAATGTTGAAGGCAAGCGTGGCGGAAGCGAAGGACCTGAAGAACGTTACTCAGGCGGTGCGCGCTTCTTTATTAACCTCGGCAAGATGGACGGTCTCGATGTATCGAAGATGATCGAGCTGATTGATGACTATGCCGGTTTAGGAAAGAACGACATCGGTAAGATAGATCTGAAAGGTGCTTATTCATTCTTTGAAGTAGAACCGGAAAAAGCAGATCTGATTCTGAAGAATATGAATGGTATAGAGTTTAAAGGTCGTCAGGTTCGTGTTGAAATAACCGAACAGAAAGAGTCTGGAGGATCAAGAGGCCGCTCTTCGGGTGGTCGTGGAGGTCGTTCTTCCGGAAGAAACTCCGGTGGCGGAAACCGTTCACGCTCTGATCAGAAGCGCAAGTGGAGATAAGCACGCTATAACGGGTATATATAGCCCGCTATAAATAGAAAAAGGCTTTATGAGTACATTTCTCATAAAGCCTTTTGTCTTTCAGGCGTGTTTGTCAGAAGGGAAAACCGTGAAGTTGAGTAACTCCGTGTGCCGTATCACCGATATATCAATTGCGTTGACTATATCGCGTTTACTCAATTCCTTAAAGAGCTCATGCGAGGTGTTGATCACCTTATCATGAAAAGAGATAATAATATCACCTTCCTGTAATTGTGAACGCGAAGCCGGTGAATTTGCTTCAATCTTCGTAATGAACAAACCTCGTTTGTTCCGTAAATTATAGTGCTGCTTTACTTTCGGATTAATTGATACTTCCTGCAACATCAATCCTAAATAAGCTTTAAATACTTTTCCGT
This sequence comes from Flammeovirgaceae bacterium UBA5867, assembly GCA_002432545.1. Classification (GTDB taxonomy): domain Bacteria; phylum Bacteroidota; class Bacteroidia; order Cytophagales; family Cyclobacteriaceae; genus Ohtaekwangia. Next base: position 45,244 of record DJFR01000077.1, read on the forward strand.
CTTTCAGTATCTGCTGCGCTATCTCTTTGGCAGTATTTATATCCACTGAAAAACTTAAGCCTTGTGCACCTTGTATAATCGCGGTGTTCACACCAATTACTTCACCTTCCATCGTAATCATCGGGCCACCGGAGTTACCGGGATTCAACGCAGCATCAGATTGTATCACATTATCCACTAATCGTCCTGATTGTGTTTGAAGTGTTCTTCCCAATGCGCTTACCACCCCCGTTGTAACCGTGTGCTGATAACCATACGGGTTTCCTATAGCAATTACAAACTGGCCGATCTGCAGTTGCTGTGCATCGCCTAATTTTGCTACCGAATACCCTTCGCTATATATCTTGAGTATAGCTAAATCTGTATCCGGATCTTTACCTACCAGGAAACCTTCAATCTCGTTTTCATTGAGCAGGCTTACCATAATTTTTTCAGCACCGTCTACTACATGGCTGTTGGTGAATACCAAGCCATCGGATGAAAAAATAAATCCCGAGCCGGAGCCGGCCGGACGAAGTACATTACTCTTGTCTCGCTTGAAGACATCTATTCTGACAACCGCATTTTTAGTTTTCTCTACGGCATCAATGATCATTGTTGAAAATGCATCCATATATATCCTTCTTGGAAAGATTTATCGGCGACAAAAAACTATCCATGCTGAAGAATGGGTTAAAATGGCCTATATCTATAGTGGCTGCGAGCCAAATTGGCCGATGTTAGAAGTTTTACATCATCCGGAAGATCTGCTGAAAAAGCCAATAAGGCTGTTACGCCATGGTTTTTGATTACCAATTTTTTACCGGCCAACATAAATTTTAACAAAAAAATATTTGGTCAGGCTTTGAAAAATAAAAATTTTTTAGAAATTGCAATGGTTTGCAGGACAGTACTCAAACGTTAGCAGATTTAATCCGATAACCTACTACAGGCTTTAATAACAGTTGGTTAACAAAGGATAGCTGCCACAATGAATGACGATAAGAGACTGCAATCAACCATGTCTAAAGTCGGCCCCTTAATCTAGCTTTTAAACCTATTTATTTTTTATGAAGCAGATTAATATATATCATTTTCTGGGCTTAGCGATCATGTTTGCCAGTTCAATCCTGTCAATGACCCTTTTGGCAATCATCATTTTTTAGTCCCATGTTGTTCAGCGCTTACTCCTTTAGCTAAAGGGAGTGGCCTCCCTATCTACTCATTACTCATACCGAAGGGTTTTTGCTGGATTCCCCAATGCAGCCCGTATGGTTTGTGTACTCACCGTTACCAGCGCAATGGCAATGGCACATGTGGCTCCTGCTATATATATAGCCAGGTTCATGTCAACCCGGTAAGCGAAGCTGCTGAGCCAACGATCCATCAGATACCAGGCAACAGGCCAGGCTATCAGGTTAGCAATACCAACCAGTACCAGGATTTCTTTTGATAAAAGCTGAAGTATACTTCCAACGGAAGCGCCTAATACTTTGCGTATACCAATCTCCTTCATGCGTTGCAAGGTGCTGAAGGTAGCGAGCCCGAATAGACCCAGGCTGGCAATAAATATAGCGAGCGCGGCAAATGTAGTGAACAACTGACTTTGCTTTTGCTCGGCCTGGTATAGCTGGCGATAACGCTCACTCATAAATTCATATTCAAACGGACGGCCCGGTAAAAATGATTTCCATGTCTTCTCCAGGTGTTCCAGTCCCTGCTGCATAGCGTTACCCGCTATAGTTACCGACAGGCGGTTATAATTATTTCTGCGCATCAGAAATACCATCGGTACAATTTGCTGATGCAGCGATTCAAAATGAAAATCTTTAACAATACCAATCAGTTTGCCGCGCACATCCGCATAGCGGAAATCTTTATCGATGTTCGATTCAAGATCTGTCCAGCCAAATGCCTTGGCAGCAGCTTCGTTCACGATAAAGGCCAGTGAATCATCCGTAGGTATAGCCTTCGAGAAATTTCTTCCGGCAGCCATTGCTATACCATACGTGTCGAAGAAATCCTCATCAGCCGATATGGATTTAAGACTTACCGAAGTGCTCACCAGGCTGTCACCTTTCATGATGCTGGCATCTCCGTAAGAGTCCAGCAGACGGCCCGTTGGTATACGTGAAGAGCGTCCCGCGTTTTGAATCAGCGATGATTGTGTGAGTGTATTATGAAACGCATCGTATGTATTATCAAGATCATTATAGTAAGAGAGTGTAACCACCTGGTCTTTCTTATAGCCCAGCTCACGGTCATTTAAAAATGCCAGTTGTTGAAATGTTATCAGTGTAGCAATGATCAGTACAATCGATATAGCAAACTGCACCACCACCAGTGTTTTGCGAATGCCCGATCTGCCGGTAGCCGAACCCTGCTGTCCTTTTAAGGTAGCGGCCGGATTGAACGATGAAATAACAAAAGCCGGATATATACCGGCCGCTATACCAATAACAATGGCAAACACTACCAGGCCAGCCATCAACGGTATATTCATGAATATATTTGCAGAAAGCTCTTTGCCGGTAAATGTATTCAGCCACACAACACCCCGTACGGAGACGATCAAGGCAAGTACCATGGCAAAGAATGTAATGATAACCGATTCACTTAAATATTGACCGATGAGTTGTGCTTTCAGTGCACCAACAACTTTGCGCATGCCCACTTCTTTCGCGCGTTTGGTAGCACGTGCGGTGGAGAGGTTAATAAAATTAAAGCACGCAATGAGTACAATGAACAGCCCGATCACACTCATCATATATACACTGTTGATGTTACCGTTTATTTCCAGCTCATCATCCAGGTGCGAGTGCAGGTGTATATCTGTAAGCTTTTGTAAGTACAGGGTGGTAGACTTTGATGCTATCCAGTCGGCCGGTACGCCCCAGTTGGCGCGGGCATAGTTGCCAAAGTGTTTATCGAGAAATGCAGGAAGCGATGCTTCGAGTTTTTTTGCATCGGCACCTTTTTCTAACAACAGGTATGTGCCGAAGGAGTTGTTGCCCCAGTTTGTTTCCAGGCCGGTGCGACCATATATATTATCATTTTCCAGTGTGCTGAACGAAACAAGAAACTCCGGGTGGAAATGCGATTGCTTCGGAAAATCTTTGAACACGCCTGTTACTTCCAAATCAAATTGATTATTGGCACGCAGTCGTTTACCGACAATGTTCTTGCTTTTGAAATATTTCTCAGCAGCCTTCTCCGACAGCATAACGGTAAAGGGACGCTCGAGTGCTTTGGCAGGATCGCCTGATCTTACATCTATATCAAAGATTCGAAATATAGCAGGCTCGGCTACAAATATGCGCTCTTCGGTATTCGATATCTTTACCTCACCATTCTCTTCCAGTCCGATGACGATACCGAAGTTGATCGTGCGTGCCATCACTTCAATTTCTCCGAAATCATTTTTAAGCAGCGGTCCGATAGGAGGGGCAACGTTTGCCAGGTGAAGGCTAACTTCACCTTCCTGCGAATGGAAGCTGCGGGTAACGCGGTATATCCTTTCCGCTTTGGTATGATACGCATCGTACCGGATCTCATCAGTAACAAATAAAAAGATGAGTATAGCGCAGGCAATGGCTAATGCAAGACCGGCTATATTAATAAAAGCAGTAAGCTTGTTGCGGAAGATAGAGCGCAGCGCTACTTTAAAATAGTTTCGGATCATAGTGCAGGGGTAAACTTTATTGTTCGTGACTGGTTACACAAAGACCATGCATTTTTCGGAAGGCTGCACGCGATGCGAAAAAACGCATTTCATACAAAAACAATGTTCAGTTATGGCCAGCTGTATTGTACGGAAATGAACCTGCTCCCTCCATAAAGTTTTAAGCGTGCGGTAACAAACCATTCATAAAAGATTAATTTCACGCACGTGTTGTTTAATTATCTTGCTCACTTTATTGCGAACTATGAGAGTATACATTTTTGCACTGGCATTGTTGATTTCCGGTGCAGCATCTGCGCAGGCACCTGCCATTAATGATCGTCCGAAACTGGTAGTGGGTATAGTGGTAGACCAAATGAGACAGGAATACCTTTATCGCTATTATACTAAATTTGGTAATGACGGATTCAAGCGGCTAATAGGCAGCGGCTTTATGGTGAAGAATGCGCACTATAACTATGTGCCAACCTATACCGGGCCGGGCCATGCTTCAGTATATACCGGTACAACGCCTGCCGTACACGGTATTATCGGCAATGATTTTTATAATAAGAAGACAGGCAAGATGGTGAACTGCGTGGAGGACTCGCTGCAAAAAGTTGTAGGTGTAAATTCCGGCAATGGCGATGTATCCCCATGGCGCATGCTATCTTCTACCGTTACGGATGAACTGAAATTGTTTACACAGAAGAAAGCAAAAGTAATTGGTGTATCCTTTAAAGATCGTGGAGCTGTATTGCCGGCTGGTCACATGGCCGATGCCGCGTATTGGTTCGATAGCAACAGCGGCCGGTTTATATCCAGTACATACTATATGAGCAAGCTGCCGGAATGGACAGAAAAATTCAATGGACAAAATCTGCCGGATAAATATTTGTCGCAAGAGTGGAACACGTTGCTACCCATTGAACAATATACCGAGAGCGGACCGGATGATTCTCCATACGAAAAAAAATATAGCGGTAAAACGAAACCTACATTTCCGTATAACTTACCGCAGATGCGTAAGCAGTACGGAAATTACGAATTACTATATATGACTCCATTTGCAAATGATTTTCTTACCGAATTTGCAAAAACGACATTGACAAGCGAGAAGATGGGCAAAGATGATGTCACTGATTTTCTCTCTATATCATACTCCACAACCGATGCTATAGGCCACGCGGTTGGCCCCAACGCTATAGAAGTGGAAGATACATACCTGCGCCTTGACAGGAACATCGCTGACTTATTGAAAACTCTTGATAAAGAAGTTGGTGCCGGTAATTATACATTGTTCCTCACGGCCGACCACGCTGTAGCGGACGTACCACAATACCTGAAAGACAATAAAATGCCTGCGGGATATTTTAATGAGAATTATGCGAGCGCGAAACTCAACGAATATCTCAATACATACTTCCCGGGAAAGAAACTGATTGCCAACGTAAGCAACGAACAGATCTTTTTGAACCAGGAGGCTTTTCAGGGAAATCCAAAAGCATCGGGTATCGATATGTTTATCGTTGCAGAACTTGTTGGTAAATACCTGATGACAATAGATGGTGTTGCCAACTACTATACCGAAGGCGTGCTTCGTCAGGGTAACTTTAATGATCAGGGTGTAAAAGGACTTGTGATCCGCGGCTATCATCCGAAGCGTTCGGGCGATATTGTTGTAGTGCTTGAGCCGGGCTGGTTCGAGTCCGGATCAGTACAAGGTACAACACACGGTTCCGCATACTCATACGATACCAATGTTCCGATGTTATTCTTTGGCAAAGGTATCAAGCATGGAACCTCGGTGCGCTATCATCCTATTACAGATATAGCACCTACTATTTCTACACTGTTGAACATCAAGTATCCGAGTGGTTGTACCGGAAACCCGGTGGAAGAAGTGCTGGAATGATTTCCCGCAAGGGTAACATTTATACTGCTTCGCGCGTAAGCTTAACATACACTAATCTTGTTACGACTTTATGCATGTAGACCTTGAACAGAAATTTACCAGGTTCGCAGAATACTGGCATCCCTATATTGTTGGCGAGCTGAATGATAATTATGTAAAGATTGCCAAAGTAAAAGGTGAACTGATCTGGCACAAGCACGATGGTGAAGATGAATTGTTTGTAGTGCTGAAGGGCACCTTGATGATGGACTTTCGCGATAAGCCAACCATTGCCACGAAGCCAGGAGAAATTCTGATCGTACCAAAAGGTGTTGAGCATCGTCCCTGGACAAATGATGAGGAAGTGCGTATTATGTTGATCGAACCGAAAAGTCTTAAACACACGGGCGATATGGTCGTTGAACAAACGGTGCAGAACCTCGAGTGGATCTAGTGTAAATTTCCTCACTTAAAAATCTATATAGTATAGCATGCCATTGTGGTTCGCCACATTGGCATTAATTTTTTAGTTATAGCTGAACCATAGTTGCGCACGTATTTGTTTTTTACGAAAGATATCCGGTATGCTTAAATCCATCCATCCATTTGATCAGTCTGTTATAGACGAGTTTCCTGTGCTTACAGCGCATGATATACAGGCGAAGCTTGATAAGGCAGCGCTGGCATTTAGTCATTGGAAAAAAACTACATTTGCACAGCGCAGTGAAATATTGCTTCGTGCTGCTTCTGTTCTTCGAAAGAATAAAGAAGACTATGCGCGTATCATTACGTGGGAGATGGGCAAAGTAATTTCTGAATCACGTGCCGAAGTGGAGAAGTGTGCCGTAGGATGTGAGTACTTCGCCAAGAATGCAGAGACTTTTCTGGCCGATAAAACAATCAAGACAGAAGCGTATAAAAGTTTAGTGGCGCATCAACCTATAGGAGCGGTGCTCGCCATTATGCCGTGGAACTTTCCGTTCTGGCAGGTATTCAGGTATGCAGCACCTGCGCTGATGGCGGGTAATGTAGGGCTGCTCAAACACTCATCGAATGTAACGCGATGCTCCATGACAATCGAAAAGATTTTTCATGAAGCCGGTATAGCCGATGGTGTATTTCAATCGCTCCTCATTGATAACACCGCTGTAGAAAGTATACTGGAAGCAAAGATTGTTCAGGGTGTTGCATTAACCGGTAGCGAAGCTGCAGGATCGAAGGTGGGTGCCATCGCAGGAAAGAATATAAAAAAATCAGTATTGGAATTAGGTGGCAGCGATCCGTTTATAGTACTCGAAGATGCTGATCTTGATCTTACGGTAAAGATCGCTACACAATCGCGCATGCAAAATGCAGGGCAATCGTGTATAGCTGCGAAACGATTTATAGTACATGAAAAAATTAAGGACGAATTTATCGATCGCTTCCGCCAGAGTATAGATGCACTGCGACAAGGAAATCCGTTTGATGAAAAAATAACAACAGGTCCGCTGGCGCGTGTTGATCTGGCAGAAGAGCTGGAGAAACAACTGAAGCAATCTGTTCTACAGGGAGCACAATTAATTACGGGTGGAGAACGTGACGGAGGTAATTTCAGACCAGCGTTGCTTAATAATGTAAAGCCAGGTATAGCTGCATTTGATGAAGAAACATTTGGACCACTCGCAGCGGTAGCGACCGTTGCAACGGAACAGGAAGCTATATCATTTGCCAATGCCAGTCGCTACGGATTAGGTGCTTCTGTATGGACAACCGATCGCGAACGTGGTGAACGCGTTGCACGCGAAATTGAAGCCGGTTCTGTTTTTATTAATTCACTAATGAAATCGGATGTGCGGTTGCCGTTCGGTGGCGTTAAAAAATCCGGTTATGGTCGCGAACTGTCAGAAGAAGGCATCCACGAATTTGTAAACGTAAAAACGATTTCCATTGCGTAATCTTTGTAACGCAACACAGGGTATATTCTAAAAGAATAAGCAGGGCATAGGGGTAACTGTAAATTGAGTTGTCTTGAAGGCGAAACAACCCTTAAGACAATGACTAAACATTTTAAAACCCTTTTATCAGCAGCGTTTCTGGCAGGTGCCTGTATACTTACTTCATGCGATGAAGAAGATCCGGGACCTCTGCAGGATAAAGAAAAAGATTATTCGCTGATCGATTTTGATCGCCTGGAAATGGGCAGCGACTTTCATATTAACGTAGAGCAGTCTAATATTTATAGCATTCATGTGGAAGGCGATCGCAGAAACCTCGATGACCTGGAAGTATATAAAGAAGGAAGCACACTCGTTATAAAGTATGAAGACAATGCCAATCGCAAGCATAATACCTATATAACGATAAAAATGCCGCAGCTGCACGGTGTAAATTTTTCAGGCGCGAGTGTATCCACTATAAAAGGATTTGAAAGCGACAGCGATCTGGATTTTATTTTATCAGGTGCTTCCGATTGCCAGATCGATGCAGGCTATGGCGAGTTGAATGTAGATATATCCGGTGCGTCACGTTTACGCCTCTATGGATTAGGAGATTCGATTGACGGAAAAGTATCCGGAGCATCAACACTCTCTGCATTTGATTACCCGGTGCGCGAAGCCAAACTCGATGCTTCCGGTGCCAGTCAGGTAAAAGTAATGGTGTCTGATCAGCTCGATGTTATTGCGAGTGGTGCCAGTTCGGTAGTATATCGTGGCAATCCGTCTGTATCATCCAATGTATCCGGAGGAAGCACGGTAGAAAAGGATTGATCTTAAATATATATACAGTATGTAAAGAAAGGGGGCTCGTCCCCTTTTTTGTTTTGTGCGGGATTTGTTTTTTGTGATTGACTCATTGCTGTGAAAAAGTTTTTTGAAATTTTTCAGGTCATCACACAACCATTTTTATTATTTTACGTGACATTAAATTTCTGGAGCCATTTTCTGATTCCAAATTCTTAACGCCTATGTTCCTCGTATTTTAAGTTTGGTCTTTCCAAACATTGCGTTTTGTAAGCTTCTTCTCCGGAAGCTGTGAGGTTATTTATTATCTTTTTACGTCTAAACATATCCCCAATGTCAGTTAGTACAAAAGTCAATTCATTTATTAAACTTTTTAAAAAAGCCATTAAAGGCGAAGAGCAGGAATATACTTCAGGCAGTATAGATCGTGCTATATTTTTGTTGTCTGTACCCATGATCTTCGAGATGTCTATGGAAGCAATCTTTGCCATTGTAGACGTTTACTTTGTAGGTCGTCTTCATGATAATGACGCTATCTCGGTAATTGGTCTTACTGAATCAGTATTGGCGTTGATTTATTCATTGGCCATGGGGCTAAGCATGGCAGCAACAGCCATGGTAGCAAGGCGCGTAGGTGAGAAGAGCTATGAAGCCGCAGAGACAGCAGCAGCACAAGCCATTTATATAGGTATAACAATGGCAGCGGTTATCAGTGTTGTTGGTGTTTTGTTTTCAGAAGATATACTTCGTTTGATGGGCGGCAGTGAACAATTGATTGCTGCAAACTCTGGTTATACAAAATGGATGCTCACTGGTAACATAACAATCATGATGTTGTTTATTATCAATGCTGTATTCCGCGGAGCAGGCGATGCATCCCTCGCCATGCGTTCATTATTGTTAGCCAATGTATTGAATATTATACTTGATCCGGTCTTTATTTTTGGATTTGGACCTATACCTGCTTTTGGTGTGGAAGGTGCTGCTATAGCTACAAATATAGGACGTGGCACGGGTGTGCTATACCAGGTTTATCATTTAGCCAAGGGGAAAGGTGTTATCAAACTCCATCCTCAAAATATGGCCGTGCAATTTCCCCTTATCGGAAAATTGCTAAAAATAGCAGCAGGCTCTACAGGGCAGTTTTTGATTGGATCTGCGAGTTGGATCTTTTTGATGCGGATCATGTCAGATTTTGGCACTGCAGCGCAGGCAGGTTATACTATTGCTATACGTGTAATTGTTTTTGCTATACTACCGGCCTGGGGCATGGCGAATGCGTCAGCTACATTGGTTGGTCAAAATTTGGGAGCGGGCCATCCCGATCGGGCAGAGAAGTCGGTATGGCGGGCAGCTTTTTTTAACATGCTTTTCCTTGCATTAATTACCGTAACGTTCTTTAGCCTTGCAGAACCTATACTCCTCTTCTTTACTACAGATGAAGTTGTATTGCGTAATGGAATACAGTGTTTACAGGTAGTGTCGTTAGGGTATATATTCTATGCATACGGCATGGTGATCAATCAATCGTTTAACGGTGCAGGCGACACGCGTACCCCAACGATTATAAGTTTCTTTGGTTTCTGGATTTTTCAGATACCATTCGCTTATCTGCTCGCATCATGGTTAAATACAGGGCCGGTAGGAGTATATGCCGCCATTGCTATAGCAGAGTCTTTGATGGCCGTTGTGGGTATTCTTATTTTCCGCCAGGGGAAATGGAAAACAGTCAAGATATAGCTTGTTTTATATAGCGAGTCCCGGTTCATCACCCGGACTCGTTATATATTTATAGTATAGATTACGGATTCTTCTTTTTAAAAGCTGCTTTGAAAGCATTTCCAAGTTCATCGCCTGCTTTCTTCAGGTTTTCTTCAACCTCTTTCCAGCGTTCACTGTTCTCAGCTTCCTTTCTGAAATTCTCTGCCGAAACTTTTAATTCTTCCAGCTTCACTTCAAACTCTTGTCGCAGGCGTTCACTTGCTTCATTGACTTCTACTAAAAAATCATCTACACGTTTGCCGAAATTTTTAAACTTTTTCTCAGCCTTGCCTTCTTCGTTGGGTTCCATAGGGTTAATATTTTATACAACATACTAAAGATAATGGTAAGTATTTTAAAATGTTGTTTAGATTTAAGCTGTTGTGTGAAATGAATTGTCTTGCGATAGGGGGATATTTTAGACGTTGTATGAATTTTACTTTTGATTTTTCCAGCGTGGACTGGATTGCCTTGAAGAGCCTCGGTATAACTATGAAAGAGGTGATGAGTGTATTCGGAATTCGTTTTTCCGTGACAGACAGTGTTAATGGCATCGATATCTTATCGGATTTTCTGATAAAAGAAAGTTTATTATTGTAGCCTATCGCTTGTCTAAAAAGCCTAACTTTGATTTGGAAGTTCTACAGGTAGATTTGCCTTATGAAAAAGACATTAAAAACATCTGGTGTCAATTCAATCGATCCCAAAACTGATTTTTTATCAGCCTATAGGAGTGCGCCAGAATCCCTGAAACAAAAATCTTCATTGCAAGATTTGATAAAGCGTGTTCAGGATGCTCGTAAAGAAAAACTAAGGAAAGATTTTTAATTTTGATAATGCTTAGACTCCGATATCTATTCTTGTTAATTGTCTTAACAGGGCTATTGTCCTGCGGCTCATCCAAACATCATAAGAAACTAAAGCCCGGAAAACCAATCCCCTGTCCGCAAAAAGACTGCTGATGAATCTACGCAAAATTGTAATCGCTATAGACGGATACTCTGCCTGTGGTAAGAGTTCTACTGCCAAGGAAGTGGCCGCTATTTTAGGATATCGTTACATTGACTCGGGCGCCATGTACCGTGCAGTAACATTTTATTTTCAGGAACATCATATATCGCTTACCAACCCCAGGGAAGTTACCAAGGCGCTGGAGCAGATCCATATTTCATTCAAGGTAAACCACAAGAACGGCACCGATACTTTTCTGAACGGATTGAATGTAGAGAAAGAGATACGCAAGATGCGTGTGTCTGAAATGGTAAGCCAGGTAAGTACACTTAAAGATGTACGCACCGCCATGGTTGACCAGCAACGCAGAATGGGGAAGGAGCGCGGTATCATTATGGACGGTCGCGACATCGGTACCGTTGTATTTCCTACAGCAGAGCTGAAACTCTTTATGCAGGCTGATATGAATGTAAGAGCATTTCGCAGGCAGAAAGAATTACTGGAACGCGGACAACTTGTAGACCTGGATGATGTTATTGAAAACATTCGTCAACGTGATGAGATCGATAC
>DJFR01000077.1:56803-59473 GCA_002432545.1 Flammeovirgaceae bacterium UBA5867
ATTGTTATACCGGCTAATTAAAGTAATAGACTTTTACGGAAATACATGTTGCCTTCCGTAATTTTGCTAAAGGAGAATAACGTTACTCTTTATCCCGGTTATTCTACCCCCGCATCATGGAAAGCACGCTCAGACGCATCGTCCGCTATTTTTTTAGTGGCACACTGTTCATTGTTCCATTAGTCGCTACAGCCTACTTTATTTTTGTCGCATTCAGTTGGCTTGATAGTTTGCTCAAGTTGCCGTACCCGGGGCTGGGCTTTATTATCATCCTGTGTGCTATTACAATCTTCGGCTACCTCACCACCAACTTTGCATTTAAGACTTTCACTACGTGGTTCGATCATCTTATGAATCGCATTCCACTGGTGAAACTTATTTACTCCTCGTTAAAAGACCTGCTCAATGCCTTTGTGGGCGACAAGAAGAAATTCAACAAGCCTGTGCTGGTGTTGATGAACGAAGAGAACAAACTATACCAGATCGGTTTTATAACGCAGGCTGATCTGTCAGAGCTTGGCCTTGATGATATGGTGTCGGTTTACCTGCCTCATTCGTATGCAGTTTCCGGCTGGCACTATATTGTGCCGAAGAGCCGCATCACACCCCTAAATATACCCGGACCAACCGCGATGAAATATATAGTGTCTGGTGGAGTGAGTGGATTTAAAGAGAATTACTAAAATAAAAATGGGTATCCGCTATATATACCGGATACCCATTAGAAAATATTAACTGAAAACCAGTAGTTCTTAGAATCTGAACGTTACACCACCAGATATAGGAGTAAGACCAATACTTACTTCACCAAATACACCAATGTTAGGCTGGAAGAAATAGCGTGCACCGGCATATATACCCGGTCTGACATTGCTATCGTAGTCGTCTCTGTAACCTGAATTACCCGGACCATCGTAATCATAGCTAGATGCTACATAACCCAGGAATGCTCCTGCATATGGATCGAACTTTTTGTTGCTAACTCTCAGGAGTTTTGCAAAGTGATAAGAAGCACGAACACCAAAATCAATGAAGTTATACGTATAATCGTAGTCATTTCCCAGGTAGCCGTAGTCGTGAGTCCAACGGGTATAGGCCAGATAACCACCACCACTGATCTCATCTGTAAACGCATACTCTCCGTTAACACCGATGGTTGCAGCCAAACCACTGCCAGCGTAATAATAACCAAGACCCAGAAACGGGCTTAGTAGGAATTCACCTTTTTGAACTTGTTGAGCGGAAGCATTGTAGCTTGAGAAAGAGATTAGCAGAAGAGCAGCTACTGCCAAAAAACGCATGTCTTTTTTCATAGAGTTTTTTATTTGTGACAAAATTAAGCAAAGACTTTTAATGCCAGAAATTTAAACAGGAATGTATACACGTATAAATCAAACCTGCAAAAATTCGACATACCCAAGTTTAGTCCGTTACTACGGTTAAACTATAGGACAAGTTTCAGACCAAAATGTTTAACTGCTTAATTTATTACTCCGGAACCCACCAGGTCTTCACCTTCATACCAGGCAGCAAACTGCCCGGGGGTTATACTTTTCATAGGAGTATCGAAGATTATATAGAGACCTTCTTCTTTTTTATGAAGCGTGCACGGTGCCAGCGGTTGGCGATAGCGGATGCGTGCTGTGTACCGTGCAGTTTCCCCGACTTTTAATTTCAGATCAGCGCGTACCCAATGTTCATCTTCATTCGGAATGAATAAACCTTTTCGGTATAGGCCGGGATGTTCTTCGCCCATGCCGGTATAGATAACATTTTCATTTGTATCGGTGCCGATAACAAACAACGGTTCAGCAAAGCCGCCCAGATTTAAACCTCTACGTTGTCCAATAGTATAATAATGCGCACCGTTGTGTTCGCCCACGATAGTACCAAGGGCAGGTTCAAAATGATAAGGCGCTGTTATCTGCTGAAGATCATTTTTATCATAACCATTTTTAAATGCCGTTGCATCGGCCGGTATATTTACCACCCGACCTTTACGGGATTGAAGGCGTTGTTGCAGAAAATCCGGCAAATGTACTTTACCAACAAAGCATAAGCCTTGAGAGTCTTTCTTATCGGCCGTTACCAGGCCGATCTCTTTCGCTATAGCGCGCACTTCCGGTTTCAGCAATTCACCTATAGGAAACAGTGATCGCGATAACTGCTCCTGTGTTAACTGGCATAAAAAATAACTCTGATCTTTGTTCGGATCTTTCCCTGCAAGCAATTGATATACTGCTTTGCCATCTTTCTGAATTTCACCTCTGCGACAGTAATGTCCGGTAGCTACATAATCAGCACCAAGCTTTAATGCAGCATTCAGAAAAACATCAAACTTTATTTCACGATTACAGAGTACATCCGGGTTTGGCGTGCGGCCGCGTTGATACTCTGCAAACATATAGTCTACAATACGCGCTTTATACTCAGCACTAAGGTCGATCGCCTGAAAAGGTATACCCAGATGCTGCGCCACGATCATGGCATCATTACTATCATCAAGCCACGGACATTCATTGCTGATGGTAACAGAGTCATCGTGCCAGTTCTTCATGAACATACCGATCACTTCATACCCTTGTTCTTTCAGCAAGTGTGCTGCCACGCTGGAATCCACACCGCCCGATAAACCCACTACAACACGCTTACCCTGTCCTTGCTTAAGAG
>DJFR01000115.1:0-6664 GCA_002432545.1 Flammeovirgaceae bacterium UBA5867
ATCAACAGTATATTTACCAAAGTGCGTGTTGCTGCCTTGCACAGCAGCTTTATATTCTTCCGGTGTACCCTGACCTTTATCACTGGCAGCAAACTTTGCACGATTAGCCCGCAGTATCTGCAGTGAGTAATTGCCCTGCGTATCAAACATTAATATACCTTGTGGTGAAGGACCGTATAACTCTACGCGACTGCCATCCGGTAATATATTATCAACCAACACGAGCGTCCATGTTCCTGCCAGCTTGTGAGGTGATGCCTTTTTTGTGGAGGATGTTTTCTTATCCGTATTGGGTGCTTTGTCTTTTTGCTGAGCGTATACAAATGTTATACTGCCGATGAGAAGCGCAAGGGTTAATAATTGTTTCATGGATTGGTTTTTATAGGTCTAAATGACGGATAGCGGTGACGTTGACGAAGGTAACGGACTGAAAAGACTCACTTGTTTAAGAACTTCTTAAATCTTTTCCGCCATCAAAAGATACAGGAACAACCATGAAAGGCTATAAATAAAAAANNAACCCGGCTTTATAAAGCCGGGTTTTTCTTTGAGTACCGAAGGAGGGACTCGAACCCTCATGTCTTGCGACACACGCCCCTGAAACGTGCGTGTCTACCAATTCCACCACTTCGGTTTGTGTTGACCGTTGCTTTAACGTTGTAAAACAACTGGTCAACGTTATCTATCCTTTAAACAATGTGCCCAGGACTGGACTCGAACCAGCACACCGGTTAAGGCACTACCCCCTCAAAGTAGCGTGTCTACCAATTTCACCACCTGGGCAGGTGTAAATTTCCTTTTTACAAGGGCGACAAAAGTAAGAAGCTTTATTAGATTAAACAAAAACAGTTGTTATAAAAAACGACTTAACCACATACCGGCCAGTAAAGAAAGGATACCAAGCACTAAACTTGTGGAAATATATAACACGGAAGTAGCTGCCATCTTCTGATTGAACAGACTTACACTCTCCCACGCAAAGGATGAGAACGTAGTATACCCGCCACAGAAACCAACACCCCAAAACAATTTTACATTTTCAGACATGTCGGTCTTTCGAAGCGCTAGTCCATAAACAAATCCCAGGATAAACGACCCCACCAGGTTAGCCGTGAGTGTACCATACGGGAACGCTGCTGGTATTTTAGCAGTTATAGATTTAACCGTTATATAGCGGGCAATGCTTCCGAGCAAGCCTCCTATACCAACTAATATTATTTTAATAAGATCCATGAAGTAAAAAAATATAGAGCCGAGAATGGGAATTGAACCCACGACCTTCCCGTTACGAGCGGGATGCTCTACCCCTGAGCTATCTCGGCCAGTCGTGGTGCTATCAAAATTAAGCGAAGGAAGGTAACTACAAAACCTGTAAATCCATTAAATTGTCCCAGTTATGCTATCGAAGAAGTGCAAATATGCTATCCATGCTCTCGTCCATATGGCCCGGGACCCGGAAGAGAAATTTTTGATCAAGGATATATCTGAGGCCTGTAACATTCCTAAAAAATTTCTGGAAGCCATTCTGCTTGACCTTAAACGCTCCGGTGTGCTGGGCAGCAAGCAAGGTAAAGGAGGCGGATACTTTCTTCGGATGAAACCCGCAGATGTAAATTTAGCGGAGGTTGTGCGTCAGTTCGATGGTGCTATAGCACTTGTTTCCTGTGCTGCTCATAAATTTTATGAGCCCTGTGCAGAATGTGAAGATGAAGAGACCTGTACCGTGCACGATGCCTTCTTGCAAATACGAAATGCTACGGTAGAAATGTTGAAAGCCGATACACTGGAGTCGCTTGTAAAAAAAGAAACGAAACTGAAAGCACGCAAAAAGCGTTAACCCTACACAATATTTATTATAACTCTATTAGTTCAATAGGGATTAAGTATTTTTAGGACACCAGTATAATTTGTTTCACTTAAACACGATAGAAATATGTCACTCCGACTAGGCGATGTAGCCCCCGACTTCACAGCAGAAACCACCCAAGGTACAGTCAAATTTCACGAATGGCTCGGCAACAGCTGGGGCATTTTGTTTTCGCATCCTGCCGATTTTACACCGGTTTGTACAACAGAACTTGGCTCTATGTCAAAACTGAAACCGGAGTTTGATAAGCGTAACGTAAAAATTCTGGCGATCAGTGCAGATCCACTTGACTCTCATAACAAATGGATTGGCGATATCAATGAGACACAAAACACTACGGTAACATATCCGCTCATTGCAGATCCTGAATTTAAAGTTGCTAACCTGTATGGCATGGTTCACCCTGCTGTAGATAAATTTACAGTGCGATCGGTGTTTGTGATTGGTCCTGATAAGAAAATCAAACTGACGCTCACATACCCGGCATCTACCGGAAGAAATTTCGATGAGATCCTGCGTGTAGTGGATAGTCTTCAACTCACAGCTAATTATAGTGTAGCAACACCCGCTAACTGGAAGCATGGTGAAGACGTGATCATCACAGCCGCTGTAAAAGACGAAGATATAGCCGCTAAATTCCCGAAAGGCCACAAGCGTGTGAAGCCTTACCTGAGAACTACACCACAACCAAACTTGTAGTCAGTTCTCCGGGATATAGCTTTACAAAGGGCTCCTGTTATTTGCAACAGGAGCTTTTTTTATATACCGTTCGATCGCGATCCGCTACACTTTGATTTATTTTTCATACGCTTCCTGATTTTTGTCACTATCGGGCAGAGCGATTCTGTTTACTTTAACGGTATGTATACCCGCCCGGTGTTCCATAGAACAATACCCTGCATACTGTTGGCAGTTTGCTCGTGCAACAACAAGAGCCATGTTGTTACGCCCGTTGTAAAACCGTTGATGGAAGCGGTATATGCCTCGGGCTTTGTGGTGTCAGAAGATGAGCACCAGCTTTTTTCAGAAGTTGATGGTACGATTACGGCGAAGCTGGCAGACGATGGCGATATAGTAACAAAAGACGCCCCTATATTTATTATCGAATCCGGGCAGCAATCAGCACGCTTTCGTATAGCAAAAGAGAATTATGAGCTTGCCCTTCGGAACAGGAGTGACAATTCTCCGATACTTCACGAACTAAATGCCGCGGTAGATGCCACTCAATCGAAAATGGAATTCGATTCTGTTAATGCCGTGCGGTATACCAACTTGTGGAAGGAGCATGCAACAACGCGCGTAGAATACGATCGGTATATATTACAGTATAAAAATTCGCGCAACGAATATACCGCGCAAAGCAACCGACTGAAACGTACACAAGATCAGCTCAGACTCGAGCTACAGAATGCTTCCAATCAATTGCAGATTGCCGGTGACGAAAGTGGAAAATATATAGTTACGAGCAGAGCAGATGGAAAGGTTTTTAAAACCGTAAAGGAAAAAGGCGAGCTCGTAAGACGAAGTGAATTGCTGGCGGTTATAGGAAAGGATAGTGGTTTCTATTTGCAGCTCAGTGTAGATGAACTCGATATACAACGCATAAAAGAGGGACAGTCGGTATTGGTAAAGATCGATGCGTTTCTGGATAAAATCTTTCATGCTACCGTACGTAAAATATACCCGATGGTAAATCGTCAGCAGCAGTCGTTGCGCGTAGATGCTTCATTCGAAGGTAAATTACCCGAGTCGTATTCAGGCCTGGCGGTTGAAGCTAATATTGTGATCAGGCAAAAAGAAAAAGCCATCGTTGTCCCGAAAACAGCTTTGTTACCGGGCGACTCTGTGATTATAAAAACAGACGATGGTGAAAAGAAGATACACGTAACCACCGGCATTAAAACACTTGATGAAGTAGAGATCACCGAAGGAATAAAATCCGATCAACTCCTGGTATCATTTACAGATATACATGAATAAGTACATATGTCGCTGCCGTTTACGATAGCCCGCACACACCTGGTGTCAAAACCAAAGCAAACTATTGTTGCTATGCTTGGCGTAACGTTTGGTATAGGTATGTTCATTGCCATGGTAAGTTTAATGACAGGTTTGAACGATATGACCGAAGAACTCGCCATGACGTCATCACCGGATATACGTATATACCATGATATCACAGCCGATCG
Organism: Flammeovirgaceae bacterium UBA5867; assembly: GCA_002432545.1. Lineage (GTDB taxonomy): Bacteria > Bacteroidota > Bacteroidia > Cytophagales > Cyclobacteriaceae > Ohtaekwangia. The sequence continues at coordinate 4,057 of DJFR01000115.1, forward strand.
TCCATCGATACTCGAACACGTAAACCCACAAGGTATAAACCTGGTATACCATACCAAGCCTAAGAACGAAAGTCAGAAAGTAAGAAATGCATTGAAGATCGCGGAGATGATTCGTAAGAATCCGGATGTATGGGGAGTGTCTCCTCAATTAACATCACAGGTTTTCTATAATTATGGACCTGTACAATTGAATGGCACCATTGCCGGAGTAGATATACTCGAAGAAGATCGCCTCTTCGATATTAAAGCGAAGATGAAAGAAGGTCGGATCGAAAACCTGATCGTTAATCCCGATGGCATCATTATGGGAAAAGGACTTGCCAGAAAACTAAATGCAAAAACAGGCGATCGCGTAGTGATTACAACACCGCAAGGTTTCACGATGACACTGAAAATTGTTGGTCTTTTTCAGATGGGTGTAGGCACGATCGATAATGTGAAAAGCTATGCTAACATTTCAATGGTACAAAATATACTGCAACGTGATAAGAGTTACCTCACCGATATCAACATCAAACTAAAAGACTTTCATCGCGCGAAAGCGATGGCTCCACAATTGCAGAAAACATTCGGCTATAAATCAGAAGACTGGGAGACCGCGAATGCTACCATGCTGCTGGGCGTTATTATACGCAACATTCTTACCTATTCGGTTTCTATCACACTGCTTATTGTTGCAGGCTTTGGTATATATAATATTCTGAATATGACGATCATGAATAAGATGAAAGATATCGCCATACTCAAAGCGATGGGTTTTTCAGGAAGCGATGTGCGGAAGATCTTTATGATTCAATCGCTGATCATCGGTCTCATCGGCAGTATTGCCGGACTGGCTGTTGGCTTTTTACTTTCGTTACTTATTGTGCGCGCTCCGTTCGATGGTGGCGATGTTATCAGCATCGATCACCTGCCCGTAAATTTCGAAGCTAAGTATTATATAGTGGGCATCGTGTTTGGTGTTGCTACAACTGCTATAGCCGGGTATATGCCTTCGCGTAAAGCAGCAAAGGTTGACCCGATCGAAATATTGCGTGGATAAATTAGAATAGGAAAACGTCAATAGTATATATGCAGGTATTGAAGGCGCATAAAGTGAGCAAGTATTTTTACGAGCCTGAAAAGTTCAAGGTATTGAAAGAGATTGATCTTTCAGTTAACAAAGGTGAGTTTTTGTCGCTGGTGGGTAAGTCGGGGTGTGGTAAATCTACACTCCTGTATGTACTCTCCACAATGGATACGGATTACGAAGGTGAACTCGAAATTGCAGGACAACGTCTTACAGGAAGCGATCAGAATCAACTTTCAAAATTCAGAAATGCACATATAGGTTTCGTTTTTCAGTTTCATTATCTGCTACCGGAATTTACGGTGTTGCAAAATGTAATGATACCCGCATTGAAACTTGCAAAGTATACACTACGTGAAATTGAAGCACGTGCCTATGAGAAACTAACAATGCTGGGTGTACAGGAGCAGGCACTCAAACCATCGAACAAACTTTCAGGCGGACAGCAGCAGCGTGTGGCGATTGCGCGCGCGTTGATCAATGACCCCGATATAATCATGGGTGATGAACCAACAGGCAACCTTGATTCCTATAATACACATGTAGTCTTCGAGATATTCAACGAACTCGCGCAACGATATAAACAAACGATTATTGCCGTAACGCATGATGAGGAATTCGCGAAAAAATCGGATCGTATTATAGAGATGAGCGATGGAAAGATCGTGTCGTAACGGTCTTTGGTCGATTTTTTCTGCAAGTTGTTCAGATTTTTACAACGCTTCCCATAGGGGTTTACGTTACTACGGGTGTCATACCGGAAATAACACGATTATGGAGAACAAGATCAACCTTTTTACTTCTGTAAATCCTTATTTGCGACAGTTCCATGTAGCACAACGCAATTTCAACAAGCTGATTGAGGAGGAGAGACTGCAGAAACGCATTCAAAAGAGTAAACGTCAGCAACTGAAAGCGAGGGATTAATTCTCTTGACGTGAGCGATCATAAAGTCTCACGTTCATGGCTATATATCCTGCTTTCACTTTCTTGAAAATATAGATATATTCAAAGAGTGATATTAGGATATAAAAATACCCGGCAGTTATTCATTACCTATAGTATAGTTCTTTTTGTTACGGTGATGGGCCTCATCGCGAGGTTATCCAAGTGGCACGAATTCAGTTGGGAACTGCAAATAAAAACAACCATCGCTTCGATTGTGCTGGTGGCTGTTATGTGGGAGTCGTTGCGCTTTGTGCACCGCTGGCTTAACAAGGTACATCCTTTTGAGGTAAACCTTGTAAAGCGTATGCTCATCCAGATCAGTTGTGGTGTAGGTATCGGGCTGGCTATACGTTTCGTGGTATATTTCTTTGGCGAGCCTGCTTTACCCTTTAAACTCGATAGTCTTTTTCTGGCAGCAACATGGGCTATATATACCATTGTACCGACTGCCATCAATCTGGGTTTTATTACAGATTATTTTATCAATCGCTGGAAAGATTCACTCGTGCTGGCAGAGCGATTGGAGAAAGAAAAATCGCAAGTGCAGTTTGATAATTTGAAGAACCAGCTTAATCCGCATTTTCTATTTAA
>DJFR01000115.1:6676-9209 GCA_002432545.1 Flammeovirgaceae bacterium UBA5867
AAAATATACCGCTACGTCTTGTTGAATAAGGACAAGAACTTTGTAACGCTGCAAACCGAACTGGACTTTATTCAACACTATATATCGCTACTGGAGACGCGCTTTAAAGATGCAATCCATTTCAGGATTGATATACGCGATGATGCCAGGAGCCAGGCGATCGTACCAGTAACGCTGCAGATCCTGATTGAAAACGCCTTGAAGCATAACGTGGTGGACAAGATGAAACCGCTAACCATCGAGATCACGTCCATTGGTGATTACCTGGTAGTGAGTAATAATTTACAGCTACGTAAACGCGTGGAGACTTCCAACAAACTCGGACTGGAGAACCTGCGTTCACTGTATAGATTTTTAAGCGACAAGCCAGTGCTGATTGAGCCGACTGCCGATCGGTTCTATGTGAAAGTGCCGCTGATATAATGGCCGCCACGACAAAGAATAGTATTTTGCAGCAAATTGAAAACGAATACTTATGCATATCAGAACTGCTGCACCGGATGATGTATCGAAAATCGTTCAGCTATATAAGGAAGTAGCAAAAGTTAAAGGAGGCATCGCGCGGTTGGAAAACGAAATAACCGAAGAATACGTAGAGAACTTTGTTATGAAGAGTATTGCCAACGGTTTGATACTGGTTGCTATACATCCTGAAGACCCGGAACGATTTATAGGAGAGATGCACGCGTATAAGCCGGGTATACAGGTATTCAACCATTTGTTTTCTGACCTTACGATAGCGGTGCACCCGGAGTTTCAGGGAAGAAAAGTAGGACGTACATTATTTACGATCTTCCTCGAAGAGATTGCACGTAATCGTACCGACATAGGTAAAGTGGAGTTGCTGACACGCGAAGGAAATATGAGGGCTATCAAGTTTTACCAATCGCTCGGTTTCAAAATAGAAGGGAGGCTGGAGATGCGGATAAAGACACCTGCAGGCATTTACGAAGCAGATATACCGATGGGATGGCAAAACCCTAATTTCGAATTTTAAGATGCTATAGATGAATATACTGATCATCGAAGATGAACCACTGGTTGCCAAGGATCTGAAGAACCTGATCACAAAAACAGAATCCGAAGCAAAAATACTCGACACCATTACAAGCGTGGAGGCTGCCAGGGTTTGGTTCGATGAAAATAATTTACCCGACCTGGTACTGTCCGACATTCAGTTATCAGATGGTACCAGTTTCGAAATTTTTGAGACACTGCATATTCATTGTCCCATCATCTTTACCACGGCTTACGATGAGTACGCCATTCGTGCATTTAAACTTAACAGCATCGATTACCTGTTAAAACCCGTTGACGAAACCGAACTTCGTGCAGCGCTTACCAAGTATAAATCGCTTACAACCGAAAGTATAGTAGGTGAGCAGTTGAAATCGCTGATGAGCACGTGGGGTAATCAGTCACGAAAGTATAAAGAGCGTTTTCTTACCGTACATCGAAATACATTGATACCGGTGATGCAAAACGAAATAGCCTTCTTTCACAAAGAGGAACTTATATACTTGCACACCCTCGGCAATGAGAAGTATATTACCGAGCACCACACCCTCGATGAAATTGAAAGCCTGCTAAATCCTGAAGTATTCTTCCGGGTTAATCGGCAGTATATAATACATATACAATCCGTAGCCAAAATAAAAACCACCCACAAGGGCCTCACCGTACAACTGAAACCACCCATCAACATCGAGCTCGACATCAGCAGAGAAAAAGCAGTAGCGTTTAAGAAATGGATAAATTAAATAGCCGCGAGTTGTGAGCTACGAGCCTCGAGTAGTTGCAGTGTCTGTCCCTGAAATAGGTTGTGCAGCCTGCGAAATGGCTGCTGGCCTCTGGCTACCAGTTGCCGGATGTCACTGCTAATGTATAGAGTAGTTATGTGTGGTGACGTTATATAGCTGCCTTGAACGAAGGCTTTATCCTGACGAGGTATATAAGAAAAATAGTGGTGTAAAGATCATCTTCTGGCAGCTGGAAGCTAGTAGCCAGAAGCTCTCTCCTAAACGCCAAGGTCTGCACCGTCTGCAATTAGCAAAAGTAGTTCTTTAACTTCTTCTGCTTTTGCGTGTTCGCCCATTTTGTCGAACGACATGATGAGGTTGCGGAATACTCTGCGTATAATTTCAAGATTGGAGCAAGGTTCGAAGAACGATGTTTGTGGTGTCAGGTGAAGTTCACTGATATAGTTCTCGATGTCTTGTCGCGAAAAGATCAGGCCTTTGTTAAAAGCGTTGATATAAAATTGTGTGTGTCGCTCATCTTTATAGGTGAGTACAAACAGGTTAGGAAGATTGACACCATATACTGGCAGTTTTAATTTCTGACTTACCAGTAAATAGATCACACATAATGTTATCGGGTTTCCTTTGCGTGTCTCCAGCACAACGTTGAGCATGGAATTTCCGGGCGAATGAAAATTTTTGGTGTTGGCACCGAACTTCAGTTTATTGAACAGTACACTGTTTACAACTTTAATCTGATCGAACGGGTATAGATCGGGTTTAAACTCGAGCCA
>DJFR01000020.1:0-34291 GCA_002432545.1 Flammeovirgaceae bacterium UBA5867
CGTGTGAAAGCCTTCAACCCCGAAGCAGCACCGAACATTAGTGAAAAACACTTGTTACGCCCTATACCACAAGGACATCTTGATACCATTCAAAAAGATGGTCGCCCGTTAACCGCAGAAGAAAAACAAGCGGAGCAGAATCCGGGATGGTAGTATATATATAGTTGTATAAAAGAAGAGGTCGCCTATATAAAAGCGACCTCTTCTTTTCATAATTATTTGTATACATTAATTCCCTACGCATCATATCCACTTACTTTTCACTTCTGTAACATGGGTTCTATTTACGTACGGACTACAATTTTTTCTGTATCTGCCAATAATGACCAAACGGGTCTTTGATTGTTCCTTGTCTATAGCCGTATTCGTAATCTTGTGCAGGGTTTATTTCAGTTGCTCCTGCCTTTATTGCTTTGGTCATTACTTCGTCTACGTCAGCAACAAACAGTCCTATACAAACTGTAGTGCCGTTATTTCTATCAGGTGAAAAGAAATATTGCTTGGCTGTTACTTCGTGTATGTGAAATATAGCTCCGTCAATAGAAAGTTCTACAACGTGAATACTGCCGTCATCATTGGAAAAACGCATTTGTTCAGTTGCTCCAAATGCTATCTCATAAAATGAAATGTCCTTAACTCCATTGTTGATAAAGAGTTCGGGAGCAAAAAATATTTTATTGTCTTTCGTAGCCATAACTTTTACTGTTTTATTTTTTTCCAGAATACGAAGTATAGCGATTTGTTATTTTCTCGACCAGGGCTCTTCTCATATAGTACTAATATCTCACGAATTGCTGCTACTGGTTCCAGTTCCCTCTACTCGTGTAATGAACTGTACGCTTGTTCCTTCTTTTGCCAGTGCTACCTGGTTATAGCCTATTCCTTTCAGATCATTGTCCCAAAGTATTTTTCCGTCTGATGTTCGGAGGGCATAGATCCGTCCTGCGCAGCCAGCGAAGATTTTGTCGCCTTGAATCAGTACACTAACATCGCAGCCACCAGAACCTCCGAAAAAGCCTTCGCGTAATTTAGTGCGCCAAAATTCGTGTCCATCACTGGTTCGTATAGCTGATACGTAGCCATTGGAACCTATTATGAGTATATCGTTTTCCATATTTAAAGAATCACGACAATATAGAAAAAAGGACATAGCTGATATAAAAACTTATTCTGAAGGGCACAAAAAAGAAAAGGCTACCCTTGCGGGTAACCTCTTCAAGCACCAAACCAATGAGGGGATTAATATCCGGGGTTTTGTTGTTGTTGTCTTTCATCTGGCGTTAACGGTCTGCCGTTAACAAACACGCGCTCCAAATGTGCCTGTGGTATAGGGCGCAGCTTATGGAACGGCTGTAAATTCGGTGCTGCTATTGAATGGAATTGTTTTACGCGTTCGTAAAATGTTTCAGTACGAACGAGATCATTCCAGCGGTGCAGCTCTCCGAGTAACTCCCGTGTTCTTTCATTGAGTATGAAATGTATAAATCTGCTTTCCGTACTACTCGCAGATGCCGGGTATTGTTCACGCGCAACGTTGTTGTCCCAATAGGTAGCATCGATGTATAATGAAGGTGCTGTACTATTTACATCACCGTAAGTGCCGCCTTCTGTTTTATAGAAGTGAAATGGTTTTATCTCACCCGCCTTATAAGCGGCACGATCGCGCAGTATATTTATATAGTCTGCTGCCGTTGCGTAATCTCCCATGCGTCCGTACGCTTCGGCTGCAATCAGGTATGTTTCACCAAGTCGTGCAATCAAACCATCTCTGCCGGCAAACTCGGTGCCTATATCTAAACGAGTCGGATCCATCCATTTTATCAGCGTGAGGAAGTCAGCATTGTTCCATTTGTTCTGCGGTATCCATAAATAATACTTGGACTTGATCGCGGCATCACTTATGTTTTTATCAACCGTAACAATTACAGCTGTATCGCCCACGTTAAATTTATTTTTTCCTACGAGTGTAGGTGATACATATCCTGCATCAGCATCAGCTTGCTCCCATTTCGGAATGGTGATTGGCGCAGTGCGGTCATTACTCAGATATACTGTCCGGAAACTTTTATAGAAACGTGAATCATTCTTGCGATCAAAAATTTCTATCGTATATGGTGTTGGCTTCAATCTCCGGAAAGGACGTCCATAGGTTATGTCACGTTCCATACCGGGCTTGCCATCGTATACCATCTGATAGTATAGATGGACACGATTACCAGAGTTTGCAAGTAACAATGGATTGTTATTGAACTGTGCCGAAAGAATTACTTCACTGTTGGCTTCGTTCGCTACATTCCACAAGTCTGCAAAGTTATTTACAAGCGCATACGTGCCCTGGTTGATAACAAGATCGGCATAGTATGCAGCGCTGTCCATATCGGTTTCTTTTTGTCCGCGCTCATCGGTTACAGCACTGCCCCGTGTAAGATATACCTTTGCCAGAAAATGCCGCGCAGCTCCCTGTGTTATGCGGCCACGATCACCTTGCGTTTGCGGCAGCACGGCTTCAGCAGCACGCATATCCGCGATGATAACATCGTATACATCTGCCACTGGCGACTTGGGAAATTCCAGATTTATACCTTCCGTAGCGGTTAACGAAATGGGTATACTTCCGAATTGCTGTACCAGCAGGAAGTAATAGTATGCGCGAAGAAAACGCATCTCACCGATCCGTCTGGCTTTACCTTGTTCAGTAGAAAGTCCACCGCCTTCAGGTTCTACATCGGGAATAAGTTTCATGGCCATGTTACATGTATTTATACCCTGGTAATAGGCCGTCCAGGTATCATGAAACATAGTGAAGGTTGAGTTCAGCTGATTGGTATAGGCATCCACAAATTTATTCTGTCCATCGGCAGCCTGTATATATTCATCCACGCCATAGTTCCAGAGTGTAAAACTCTGTTCACCGTTAAACTGAAAGCGTAACGTATTATAAGCTGCATTTGCCAATTGCTCCACACCAGCCTCCGAATCATAGAGATCATATGTAGGTTGTGATACGGCTTCTTCTTCCAGCATATCATGGCACGAGAAGAGTGCCACAGCAGTAAAGAAAAGTATTGCTATTTTTTTCATACCTGTTTTTTTTAATCGTGACACCATTCTTAGAATCCTACTGTTAACCCGAACACCACACTTCGTTCACTCAGGTTGTTGCCAATGAGCTGATCGTCAACGTTGGTGATCGGCACATTCAACCCGCGGTCAACACGCGTAGCGTTTGCATAGAATTCAGGGTCACCTCCTTTAAAGTCACTCCACAGGAATGGATTGTATGCCGTTACATATACCCGCAGACTCTCCATTCTGAACTTCGAGATCATGTTACGTGGAAATGTATAGCCAAGTGTTATGTTACGCATTTTTACAAATGAGCCATCCTGGTATAAATAGGCCTGTGGATAATCAATACGTTCCTGGTCGGTTGTAGGTCTCGGATACATATTGGTAGGATTTGCAGGTGTCCAATAGTCGATGAAGGCAGGTTCCGGGTAACGTCCTGCCAATGCGGGTCTGTAGTAACCACTCGCGATGGTTGATCCCTGACGTGTATATAACATGAATGAAAATTCGAAATTCTTATAGGAGAATTTGTTCATGATACTGCCTGTCCAATCCGGTACGTTGTTTCCGCGTATAACCTGATCGTTGGCATTGATAACTCCATCGGGACCATCTTTTATACCATCGCCATCATTATCGGTATTCTGGTCCTTGATCTTACCTTGTCCCGGAATTCTTTTATAGGCAGCAGCTGCATCGGCTTCATTCATTTGCCATACACCGATCGGCTGCCAATCATAATACGTTGTTATAGGATGTCCGATGAACCAGCGGTTTCCAAGATCATCATTCGTTCCGCCATATAGTTCAAGCAATTCTTCTTTGTTCTTGGAGAATATAATGCTGGTCTCCCATTTGAAACCGTTGCCTGCATCTATATTTATAGTGTTCAGGGCAAACTCGATACCGCGGTTTCTTACTTTACCTATATTTTCAAGAATGGAAGAAAAACCGGAAGCTGTCGGAAGCTGGCGCCACATCATCAGGTCGTCTGTAGTTTGCTGATATACTTCCAGTGTACCGCTGATCCGTCCGGAGATCAATCCGAAATCTATACCGGCATTTATTGAGCGCGTTCCTTCCCAACGCAAGTTTTCATTCTGTACATATAGCGGAGCATATCCCCATGCCGGAGTTTCGCCCCATACATACGGAACTTTGTTCAACCTTCCTTTTGCGAGATACGGAGGCACACCTGCATTACCAACTTCACCATAGCCCACGCGTAACTTCAATTCATCTACAAACGTAAGGCTGCTCATGAAAGGCTCCTGGTGTATCTTCCACGCCAGTGATGCAGAAGGAAAGAATCCCCACTTATTACCTTTGGCTAACGGAGACAATCCATCATAGCGACCAGTCAATGTCAGGAGATAACGATCGAGTAAAGAATAATTCACGCGCGCCATATAGGATAGAATTACTTTCTCGGAGAAGTCGCTGGCAAAGGCATCCGGACCAGAAGCGTTGGTCGATCCTAAATTATAGTATAGCTGTGATTCGTAAGGTAAATTAGCAACGTTGGTGAGTGATGATTCGAAACGATCTTTCTGCATACTATACATGGCTGTAAGACCGATGGTATGTTTATCACCGATCTCCCGATCATAGAAGAGCAGGTTTTCCATAACCCAGGTGAAACGATTTTCCTGGTTATACTCGGCCCACGATGTGCCGCCTCTTCTGTCGGATGTGAACGATCCCTGGTAGCGACCTCTCCTATATTGCTTCAAGTCGGTACCTACGTTTACATGATACCGAAAGCCTTTGAACAATTTGAGGTCGGCATAGTAACTTCCGAAAATGCGTGATGTTCTGCGATCATCGATAAAGTCGTCAATTTCCTTTAGTGGACTAAAGATCAGCGGGTCGCCACCAGGTTGAAAAATTATATTGCCGTTGGCATCATAAGGAATGGCGAGTGGCAACTGACCGATGGCTCTGAAATATAGCGGTGATCCATAGTTCTGTTTAGAAAGCGTTCCGGTAATTGTACCACCTACTTTAAGTATATCATTTACCTGGTAATCGAGTCCTACTTTTGCATTGAAGCGCTCGAAGTCCTGTCCTTTTTGTATACCTTCTTCGTTATAGTATCCGGCACCAAAGAACAACCCTATATTTTCAGTACCACCTGCTACACTGAACTGGTGACTTTGTTTACGACCGGTACGCAATGCCAGGTCGCCCCAATCGGTTGACCGAACTTTATCCGGATTATATACCGGTATCTGCAAGTTCGGATCATCAAGTAACGCACGAAGGTTATCAAGTTTAGTTTGTATCTCGGGTGTGCGTGACGCAGTACCTTCCGGATAACGGTATGCATATTGCGCGTAGTAATTTTCAAAATCAGCGCGTTCCTCTGCGGTTACCGCGCGTGTCACTGGTATTCTTGCTTCGCGATCCTGCCATTCATAACCATCCGCTACAGAGTTCCACATCTCTATATCCGAAGGACTGAATGCTGCGAAGTCCTGATTTACATCGGCCCAGGGCAATGTATATACAAAGCCTGCGTTGTTACGCAACGCTTCTCTGCGCAGCTCGGCATGCTGCCCGCCTGTTCTCATATCAATCTCCGACAATGGAGAAGATACACCATAATAACCATCGTAGGTAATTTTCGCTTTACCGGCTTTACCTTTCTTGGTTGTTACGAGTACAACACCGTTGGCACCGCGTGATCCATATATAGCGGTTGACGATGCATCTTTTAAGATCTCGATGGATTCCACATCACTCGGACTAAAGTCGTTGATGCTTGATCCTTCGGGTAAAGGTATACCATCCAGTACAATGAGCGGATCGTTACCACCGATGAGTGAACGGTTACCGCGGATACGAATCACGGGGTTATCACCGGGGCGAAAACTGTTCTGTGCTATATCTACACCAGCTGCACGTCCCTGCATGGCTTGCGATATACTTTGAACAGGTATAGCACGTAACTGCTCGGCCGATACAGAAGACAAAGCTCCGGTTACATCGCTTTTCTTTACACTACCATACCCTACTACAACAACTTCTGTTAATGAAGTAACATCCGGGTTAAGTGAGAGGTTGATGGAAGCCTGGCCACCTACTGTTATCTCAGTAGTAGCATAGCCAATGGAGCTGAAGACAAGTATAGCATCGGCACCGGAGACTTCGATGGAATAATTACCATCGCCATCCGTAACAGTACCATTAGCTGTACCTTTAACCAATACGTTCACACCCGGCAACGGGGTGTTGTCATCTGATGAAAGGATCTGCCCTTTGATCACGCGTGTTTGGAACGCTTGTGCCGTGGACAGACTCATACAGAAAATGAGGAAGCATGCGACAAACAGATCGAGGGATGATCTGCCTGGAATAGTAGATAAACATTTTTTCATAGGAGGTGATTTGGTGATGCAATCGATTGCGCGTAATATGAATTTACCTCCTGTTATGTGCGGAACTATCCTGCACTATACCGTACCTAAAACGTTTGAAGTACCGGAAAAATCCGGTTTAAGGAGCCTGACGTGTCAAAGCATGAAGTGTAACCGGCCCCATCAATCCCGATTCATGGGGCCGCCAGTGTGAAGCATCGAAAATTCCGTTGACGCGATTCTCCGGTTTACGCGATGGGAAATTGACATTGTAAAATTTCTTCCAGAAAACTTTCCGCTTGTCGAGATCAGCAATACGATTGGCCATGAGATTGGACACGTGTACTTCAAGTATATTTTTACTTTGTAAGACGGCAGGATCGATGCTCACCTGGTACACCGGGCCGATAAGTGTCGCTATATATTTACCATTGATATATACAACAGCGGTTTCTTTTACCTTGCCTAATTTCAACAACCATTGCTTCGACTGAATTGCAGGCTTGTCAAACGAAATAGAATACGTTGCTGTTCCGGAAAATACCGGGTATACATCTCCCTTAAATTGTGTCCATGATTTTAGCGTATCCGTTTCAACTACGGATGGTAATGCAGGGCCGCCTTTGGTAAATGTTACTTTCCATGGGCTGTTCAAAGAAACGGAATCATTCGCAGAATTCCAGTATTTGAAATCCGGCATGCTCACAGCCTGCTCATATAGTCTCACAAATATAGTCTGGCGTGCAGTCAGTTGTAAATATACCTGTATGTCGTTTGCATCTTTCTTAAGCTTGCCAGCCCCTATTTCGCCCGTCATCGGATCGAGTAAGGCTACACTTTCAGCTTTTGTCTGGAGGGGTGTCCAGCCTTCGTAAGCTTTGTCGGTATTGTTGGAAATGAAATAGACTATATTTCCATCGGCATCTCTCTTACGACTGTATTGCAGACCACTATCCACCATCGGCTCCTGTTTCACGTTGACAAACATGAGTAACTGCTCCAGGTCATCGCCCACAACAACACGCCCTTTGCCAACTTGCATCTCCCTTACCCCGCGTTCACTGCTAATGACTTTCAGGCGATCGATCAATCCACGAAACTGATTTTCTCTTTCCGTTCGGTCAGCATAACCTGCAATGGATGTAGGGAAACCCTTATAGGCCAGAATGGTTGCCCCTTCTTCCGCCAATGAAACAATCTTCGCGATTGTCCACAGAGGTATATATTCACACTGTGGGATTATTATAGTTCTATAGCTTGCCTTACCTTCTGTTTTAATCAGTCCATTCTCGATCATACTGTTCTCAATTTGTTTATCCGATATAAAATCAAACGTGTAACCGTTCTCATACATATACTCGGCACCGGTGCGAAACGCTGTATTTTCAAATTGTTTACCCACACCATCGAAATGTTCTACCATCTCTTTGCCAGGCGTTGAGAAACGATCATAAATCGGAAAGTATAAAAGTATATCATGCGCGGCTTTGCTGTTCTGCAAGATTGATTGACAGCGTGCTATATAGTTGTTCAATGCCGGTGTATCATCCCACAAGCTGTTACGCGGATTCATATGCACCGCTGCGTAGAAAAGCCATCCGGGCCACGGCTCGTTCGCAGGCGAATAGCATGTACCGTGATATACAATATGATTGACACCGTTGAGTAAAAAGCGATCAACAGCAATCTTTATATCACCGAGGTTTGATTCGAAGTGTTCATTCAGCCACGTGGCTGATTCTGATGAGACAAGTTTCTTGCCGGTAACATTTCCGGCAGACGAAGCCATTTTGATACGCAACGGTTCTATACCTTCTATCTCCGGAATATCAACGGCAGCATAGAGATCAAGTATATTGGAAGGAGATCCGTGTGCCTGATTTCGGATCAGGGCACCATGCCCATGTGCCCATGCTTTCCACGGCAGCGTAAAATTATTGAGCACCAGTTCAGAAACGGTTTCGCGGTAATCGCAGAGTATACGTTTATGATCTTCATGTGCTGTGTTGAACAGTTCCGGTAAATGCGCGCGCAGGTCGTAGCCTCTTCGTTTACTGAACTCCTCAAACAAGGTATAGGTGTAATCAGCACTGCCTCGCGCATCATCCACTTCATACGAATCATTAAAAAATGATCGCAGAGATTTTATGTCCTGTCCTTTGAAAGCACTATCAAAACGATGCAGGTAGTGTTTTAGCGCTGCATCTGAAAAATGGTCGATCACATTTCCTTCACCACCCGGCCCTGCACGCTCTACCATTTTACCATGCCACCCGGCAAATACAGCATATAGTTTCCAGTTACCGGAAGGTGCTGTCCAATTAAGTTTACCGGCAGCGTCCACCTGGCTGGTAAGGTCTATAGATTTACCTTCATCACTATACGCCATTAATACCTGCAGCGGAATGGAGCGTTCAAATTGCACCTGGTCCAGCGCGAGTGCCTGCAGATTTTTATTCGCAGCGACAGGCTGAACAAGATCTTTTATATCGATCTTTTTCGGATCAATGCGGGTGGCAGGTTCTTTCATCGAACCTTTACCAATAGTATTCTCCGGAGAAGGCTTGTCGTTAAACTCATATACCTGGTTACCCACTGCACGAAGGTATGGCGGCTGTATATATATAATTTGTTCTGTTAGACTTTGTCCTCCTTTTACTTCGTATACCTTGTGATGCATATTTCTACAGGCATACTCGTCACCAACCCACGGCCCGCCAAAAGGCCAACCGGTACCGGTAGCCATATCGATGCCCATGTCCAATCGCTCCGCTTCTTTTAGTGTGTGAAGAAATAGTTCCATCCACTCCGGTGACAAAAAGTTAATGAACCGCTTCTCATAACCATGAACACCATATATAGGAGTAATTTCCAATCCACCGAGACCAGCTTTTTTATAGGCTTCCATCTCGGCTGTTATACCTTCTTTTGTCAGGGCATTCCCCTCCCACCACCAGCGGCTCCACGGTTTATTCTCCTGTGTTGCTGTCGGCCATACGGGTTCTACCACCCCTTGTTTTTTACAGGATGAAGTAGCGATCGCGATCAATAAAAAGAGTATAACTCGCAGGCGGATCATATATAGGTATACTTAAAATTAATACTGTTATTCTGAATCGGTTCGAAACGGTGATGCCGGCAACCCGGCTTCATTGTATAAATTACCCGGAGGGTTTTTACTCCAGTTATACCGTACTGCCGTTGGCTCTTTTACTTCCGGACTATATACAATCACGGAGTTACCATCCACACGNNAACGTCTTTCCGGCATGATCGAAATATATACGGATTGCGTTTCCTTCTACCTGCATCCTGGAATATAGCGGACCTGAGTATTCAAGTTCTTTTTCGCCATATACCTTAGCCTGCGCTATTAACGCGAGGCGTTTACCAATGGCTTGTTTATTTTTGGGATGGATGTCGTTGGGATTATCCGGATTGGCATTGTCTATCGCGACTGCCATGCCGGTGTTGGAGATCGACAGATTTCGCAGTTGTGCTTCGCGTACCCACACCATCGGATCATCTTTAACCGGCTCGTTCACCAACGCCTGATGATTGGCGAGCTGTACATAGAGAAACGGAAAGCCTCCCTGTTTCCAGTCTTTACGCCACGTGGCGATAAGCGTTTCCATCAGTATATCGTATAGCCTTGCCGTTGGCCCGTTCGATTCGCCCTGGTACCAGATTGCACCGCGTATAGCATACGGAACCAGCGGGGCGATCATACCATTGTATAAAACGGCCGGGTTGTGCTGGTCACGATGCGGATCCGGATTTTTAGGTTCGCGCGGTTTGCTTTTTCCTTCCGCTACTGCTTTATCGGCTGCAGTTTTCCAGCTGGTATAGGCTTCGGTATATTTCTTCTTCGCGGTATAGCTTGTATCGTATGCTGCGCATTTCTTCGCATAGTCTTCCAGTAAAAATGAAAGTTGTGGATGACTTTGTAATGCCGGCCGACTGATCCATGCTTCGGCCGTACTGGCACCGTAAGCCGTTGTGATTAGCCCTATAGGAGTTTTATACTTGTTGAATATATCTCTTGCAAAAAAATAGGCTGTGGCAGAAAGGTGCCCTATAGTCTGGGGAGATACAACTTCCCATTTACCAGTTACGTC
Source organism: Flammeovirgaceae bacterium UBA5867 (assembly GCA_002432545.1). Classification (GTDB taxonomy): domain Bacteria; phylum Bacteroidota; class Bacteroidia; order Cytophagales; family Cyclobacteriaceae; genus Ohtaekwangia. The sequence goes on from DJFR01000020.1 coordinate 10,547, forward strand.
AGCCTGAGGCTCATCTTTCGGGTTGAAGTCAACATCAAACATCCGGATGAGCGGATAGTTTGCGTTTGCTACTTCTTCCTGCTCGTTATATACACCGCACCAGTACCGATCTTCGCGCGCTACGGTCATATCCATGTTCGACTGGCCTGAGCAAAGCCACACTTCGCCAATGTATATATCTGTAAAGGTTATTGTTTTTTTACCGCTTACTATCAACGTATAAGGGCCTCCTGCTGCCATGGGCGTAAATACAACGGACCATCTACCCGCCACATCGGCTTTTGTTTTCAGTTTTTGGCCGTTGAGTTCCAGCGTAATTTTCTCCTCTGCTTTCGCTGTGCCCCATACCGGCACGGGCATATCGCGTTGCAACACCATGTGATTGCCAAATACACTCGCAGGCTTTACCTGTGCAAAGCCAACGGCAACACACAGTATATAGCAAAAGGTAATGATGAATCGCATCCGGTATATTTCAATCGAGGTAAAAAATTTCCGGGAGTGGTATAGATACCGGAGAGTTATCAGGATTGGTTTCCATGATATCAGCCATATAGGCCCACCAGCGTTGTACTATTTCAGTCTTGCCCAGATCCTGTGAGCCTGCATTACCGTCAACTTTCTGAACGGCAAACAACGTGTTGGTTTCTTCGTCCAGGAAAATGGAATAGTCGCGGATGCCGGCATCGCAGAGCAGCGTTTTCAACTCGGGCCAGATAGCATCGTGTCTTTTCTTATACTCATCCCGGTAGCCCGGCTTGAGTTTCATTTTGAAAGCTGCTCGTTTCATAGACGGTCTGATTGGTTAACCAATCTATGAATATATAGTGAGATTGCGTATCCTGTAGTATCCCGTTATCCGTTAACTGTTAATCGTTATCCGTGAGTTGACATCCAATGGCACTAAGTCACAAAGGAAGACAAAGGGCGCACAAAGTTTGTTTGTGATAACGGATCACTTATAACGGATAACGTTTAACGTTTTTTAATTTTCTGCTCCAACGTGTTACTGCCCACAACGTATGCATATAATGAGGCCGGTACAAAAGTCAGCTCTATACCTTTTTGTTCGCGCATACCTTCACGATCTATCGTTGTTATAAGTGCTGAATTCATTTTATTGTTTTCGCAGAATTGCAGCAAACTTTTTAGCTCACCGGGCTCATTATAAAAACGATTACTCCATTTTATTTCCAATGCCCACTGCGGCTTAAATTTTTTGTCATCCAGACCAACCATATCCACTTCACCATTATTCCAGCGGGCATACCACGGAGTAAACCAATCACGGTGCATCCATTGTGCAAAAATGGCTGTCTCAACCATGTTCCCTATGGCTTCATCTGTTAGCTGCAACGGAGAAAACAGGGCGCTACGTAAGCTCGGGTTGGTAAGATATATTTTATAAAAGTTAGCACGCTTGAATTTTTTGGCGTTGTCATCTATCCTATGAATAATACGAATGAGAAAAGCAGCCTCCAGATAATCCAGGTATTTCTTCAACAAGTACTTCTCAACACCGGATGCTTTGCAAAGACTTTCCATGCTCACCTCATTACCACTATGGTAAGCAAGCGTGGTAAATAATGAATTTAACTCTTGTACATCCTGGATACCATACAGACTTGGTAAATCGCGCAGCAAGACTTTGTCAACTATATCACTACGTATATACCTGCCAGGATTAGATTGTATCTGTTCTGAAAAAATTACCTCCGGATAGCCACCAAAATTAATATAGTCTATAAAATGCCTGTTAAGCTCTTTGATGTTGATGCTGCTATAAAACTTTGTCACATTTCCATTCCATTGCAAACTGGATGGTACAATAAGGTGTTGCAATCCCTTTAACGCTATATACTCATTGAATGTAAGCGGTGGTAACATAAAATCTGTAAACCTGCCGGCCCCGCTTTCATTACTCGCAAGCTTTAATGCTGCTGCTGCCGAACCGGAGACTATAAATTTAGTTTTAGGATAGCTATCTACTAATACCTTTACATGCACTTCCCAATCTCTGAGGTATTGTATTTCATCGAAGAATACAAACCATCCCTTAGGATCGTTTTCTACTGTTGCTTTTCTTGCATAGGTGAAAAGCTGTTCAAGCGGTATGTTGTTATATATAGGGTTTTCGATATTAATGAAGCATATCTTTTTGGCAGGGACTCCGTCATTTAATAATTGCTGCACCGTGTGATGCATCATTACGGTCTTACCTACTCTTCGCGGCCCCATCAATACAACAGCACGGTTTACAGTAGTATCCTCTACTAATGGATAAAATAAATTGAAATACAACCTTCTTGGTTTGTTGTTATATTCTTCCTCGGTTCGTTCATCAATCCACCACGGATTTTCAAAGCGAAGGCGTTCTGTGATAAGAGTTTCTGAAAATGGATTTAAATGCTTTGTTTTTGCCATGCACAACAAATTTATAAAAAATAAGCAAAATAAATTTATCTTATTTTATACAAATACTCATTTTAATAAAAAAAGATCCTTTCCACTTTCTTAGTTTGAACGTTTCAATAGCCAGGAAACGAGGCTTACCATAGAACGACTAACGGCTCAAAAGGAATACAGTCATACTTTTCGGGCCGTGTGCTCCCAATACAAGTGACTGCTCAATATCCGCGGTCTTCGAAGGGCCGGCTATGAAGGTGCCGAAGGGATGATCGGCATTGCCGATTTGTTCGTAAGCTTCGTGCATGGTGTGCAGTATGCTGTCCGTTGTAATGACGAGGGCAATGTGTTGTGATATGAATGGTAATGCGCGGTCGCCCATGCGGTCGGATGTGATCCATGCGGCTCCGTTTTCGGCTACACCAAAATGTGGTTGAAGCACTACGAGGTCCACATTTTCAAATGTATGCGGATCGATGTCGGGTGTGATGGCAGAACCTGCTACTTCTTTTACCAGCGATATGATGCGGGCTCCGGAAGTATACTCTTTTGCTATATATTCATCGATCTCGGTATAGCTGCTTACGCGTACAGTCCTTCCGCCTATACCGCGGAGTATAAATTCAAATTTATCAACCGGATCGCCTGCTGTGGGCGGAAATGCTTTCACGTCCGGAAGCGGGGCTGGATGGTCTGTAAACTTTTTACTGAGTGCTTGTAATATCTTAGCTCTGCTTTCCATTCTGTTTCCGGTTTTGACGGTACCACTCGTTAAAAGATTGTTTCGGTACTGCGGGCATCTCGCGTTGCTTGTACCACGGGTTTAGTTTGTTGTTTACCAGTGCAGGTATATATTTCATGAACCACCTGCCTACAGCACCGGAAACTTTATATATACCGGGGCGCGATAACACAGCGGCCATACCCGATATACCGGCTTTCTTCACCGGACTCACATGTCCGCTTTTTACCAGCACCTGGCGCCATTCGTATAGCTGCTCGTGTATATTTATTTTTACAGGGCATACGTTGCTGCACGATCCGCACAAGGTTGAAGCAAACGGCAAGTCTGCGTGTTTCTTCATATCAAGTCCGGGCGCAAGTATAGATCCGATCGGACCTGCTATAGCATAATGATAGCTGTGGCCTCCGCTTCTCCGGTATACCGGGCACGTATTCATACATGCACCACAACGGATACATTTCAACGCATTTCGAAAACTCTCCTGTTGCAGGCGTTCACTCCGGCCGTTGTCCACCAGCACGATATGCATGGTTTGACCCGGGCGTGGTTTTCGGAAGTGACTGGAGTATGTAGTAACGGGTTGCCCGGTAGCGCTGCGTGCGAGCAGACGCAGAAATATACCGAGGTGTTTACGCTGCGGTATAATTTTCTCAATGCCCATGCAGGCTATATGAACTTCAGCAAGTTGTACGCCTAAATCTGCATTACCTTCATTCGTGCATACTACTACTTCTCCGGTTTCTGCTACTGCGAAATTTACTCCTGTAATAGCTACGCGACTCGTCATGAAGCGCTGACGCAAATGTTCTCGCGCTGCTGCGGTCAGAAACTGCGGATCGGCATTCCCTTTCGGGGTACCTAAATGCTGATGGAATAATTCACCTATCTCTTCTTTCTTCCAATGTATACAGGGTAATACAATGTGGCTCGGTGGTTCTCCGGCCAATTGGACAATGCGCTCTCCTAAATCTGTATCGACAACGGTTATACCTTGCTGTTGCAGGTATTCGTTGAGATGACACTCTTCGGTGAGCATTGATTTACTCTTGACTATATCGGTAACGCCATGCTCTTTGATGATGGCATGTACAATACGGTTATGCTCTTCTGCATTGGCAGCCCAATGTACCGTTACGCCATTTTGTTGCGCCTGCTTTTCAAACTCCAGCAAATAATCATGCAGGTTATCGAGTACATTATTTTTTACCTGCGATGCTGCTTCACGAAGTTCTTCCCACTCCGCTATCTGCCACGCAGCTTTGTCACGCTTCTCGCGGATAAACCATAACGTTTTATCGTGCCAGTCTACGCGTGGTATATCTTTGTTAAACTTATCAGCCAGTATAGCGTGATCTTGTATCTTCTGCTCCATTACTCCGCTGCGTTTAATATCTCTGCTATATGAATCACTTTCACCGGGCTCTGTTGTCGTCTTAATATACCTTCGAGGTGCATGAGACACGACATATCATTGCCGGTGATATAGTTTGCTCCATGCGTTACATGATCGGCCACGCGATCGATCCCCATCTTTACCGACACCGCTTCTTCCGCCACACAAAATGTACCTCCGAAGCCGCAGCATTCATCGGTGCGTGAGAGCTTGATGAGCTCAAGCCCCTTTACCATGTGCAGTAACTTTTCTGTTTTTGAAAAAGGTGCAGATACCAGTTCACTCATCTGCGAGATCTTCAACCCGCGCTGCCCGTGACAACTCTGGTGCAACCCTACTTTGTGTTGAAAGTGTGAGGTTAAGTTCTCTACCTTCAATACATCAGTTAAAAACTCGGTGAGTTCATATACTCTCTTGCGTATACCAGCCGCGGCTGTTTCGTTCGTGGCATGCAGGTGATCTTTCACGTGCAGTGTGCAACTTCCCGAAGGGCAAACTATATAATCATATCCCGAAAAATTATTCACGAAATTATCATTGCATCCGTGGGTAAGATGCTCAAAACCTGAGTTGGCCATGGGTTGACCGCAGCAGGTCTGCGATTCCGGGTACGTTACATCTACTCCCAACTTCTCCAGTAATTCCAGGGTAGCAATAGCAACCTGCGGATAAAACTGATCGACATAACACGGAACGAATAAGGCTACTTTCATTGGTAAATCATTAAAATCTCCGCCAGCTTTTTAAGCAGCAGCGAGTGTGTGCGTGTGCAGGCATAGTATACCTGAGAGGAATCTTTCGTAAGTATCCGGGGATTGATTGGCGCGCTAAAATAATTCTGCAAACGCTAAATAAAAAAACATTCTTTACAACACATCGAAGAACACCATCGAATTGCTCCTAACTGTCTGGCGGTATCCTGCGCTACAGCTTAAAATAAAAGCGCATGCCCGAAGACATGCGCTCTTTATACTGAGTCTTAATAATTTGCCTAGCGTGTATCCGGCTGGAATACTTTTACTTTTCCATCACCTTCGGAGCTTACTACCAGCAAACTTTTTCCATTCGGACTTTCGTTCGCCGGGATGAACAGTACGCCTTCGGGAGCATCGCCTGTTTGCAGTACCTGCACCAACGTTGGTGACGACAGGTTTGTGATATCATAAATCGCCACGGCATCAGCACGCTCAAGTCCTACAAACGCAAGGGTACGATTGCCCATCTTACCGATGGTTACACCTTCGGGCTCAACACCTTTGTCATCGCTGCGGGCATCATCGTATAGTGCTGCATTTTTTTCGATCACATCTTTTTCAAGTTTGCTGCCGCTGTCGTGAACGAGTTCACCGGTACTTCCATTCCAGATCGTAAATGAACGTGCGCCAAAGCTATAAAGTTTGTCGTAGTCGCCATCCCCATCGGTGTCGCCCATTGTGTTCGTTACATATAGTCTTCCGAGTTTTGCATCGGCTTTCAATGCTGCGCCTTCCGGGAAAGCGTTCGCATCGAGGGTTACATCTTTGATACGTACGTTCTCTTTCAACGCGCTATATTCACGTACATCACCTTCGTTAACGGTAATTACATAGTTCGCGCCACCCTGGTTGAAAGAAGCAATGGCATCCGGAAGATACATGCCGGATATAGGATAGTTGGCGAATGTAACGCTGTTGTCTTTATCACTTGCATCCAGTGCATTGGCAGCGGTGCTATGATTTTTGAAACCTAATGGAAATATACCGGTAACTGTTTTTGATTCGAGGTTGATATAGGCTATCGCGTTGTTCTCCTGCAGCGTTGCCCATGCTAATTTAGAGTCGGCTGAGATCGCTATATACTCAGGTTCCATATCCTGCGCGAACGATGCGTTCTTACCAAATGCGCGGAGTCCTTTTGCTTTCAGAGCATCGGCCTGGCCGGCAAAGCCTGCAAAGTCCAGTGTGGAAACAGCATAGCTGCCTACCGTGATGATCGATACAGAACCAACCGGGTCAGCTGTATAATCGTCATTGGGTTCGCCTTCGTTTGCTGAAAGTATATATTTTCCATCAGGACTGAACGTTACCATATCCGGCAGTGCGCCTACATTTACAGCTGCTTTCTCGGTTAACGTTTTGGTATCGAATACAACAATTTTACCATTGTTTGTTTTGGTGTCGGCTTCAACGGCTGCTGCGAGTAATCCGTTCTTTACGGCTACACTGTTTACACCGCCTCCGTATGATGCTACATCTATACTCTTTACATATACCAGTGCTGTTGGTGTTGAGATATCGATCACATCCACCACTGATCCATCGGCATTGTTTACTACGAATAATTGTTTGGTGGCAGGATCATACGCAGAGATTTCTGCAGCAGCTTCTCCCCCGGTCAGTTCAATATCGTCCAGTTCTTTGAATGTTCCCGGATCTTCGTTGATCGTTGTCTCATCGCTATCATCGCACGACACGACCATTACCGTGGCAAGCAACAGGGCTGCATACTTCCATTTTTTCAGCATAAGGGTTTGGGTTAAATAAACCGCAAATAAAAGGAAGTATAGGCGTGGTAAAGGTTAAGCGAAGTTTAAGTATATATTATGAATATAAACCTATACTTCGCCCTTCGCGAAAAAGAAACTATAGGGTACTATCGCAGCGAGAGCAGCAGTATCTTCCAGGCTTCTTCGGTTTTACCTTCGCTGAGGAATATACACGCCATGGTATGCACAGCATCATCACCCGCCTGAAGCGCCTGCTCGATCGGGTACATCGCCATAAAATCCTGAACGTTGTTTATATCCGGAAGACGTTCTACGTTGCCGAGTAAACCGAGATCATTGCCGGTAAGTATTTTGCTAAAGCGTATGGATGCCGGTATACTGTCTACACCTATACCGAGGCGGTCGAGTGGTTTGGGTACTTTAAATATAGCATCGCCCTGCACACGGCAATACCAGTCGCCTCCGAGGCGTGCTACGGCATCCAGTTTAAAAGGATCAATTTTACCCTGCGCATCCAGCACTTCTTCTTTAATGTGCATGAGTATAACTTCGCAGATCACCAGGTTGCCCGCTCCTCCTTCTGTTCCGGTGGGTACAATCTGCAGCACATTGCATTCCATGGAGACAGGAGCTTCTGCCACGCGCGGTGGTTTGATCAACGTAGAAGCTGCTTCTGTAAAACCGGCTTTGGCAAATTCATTTATACCCTTCGGATATTCTGTGCTGGCCAATGACATTTGCTGCACCATGCTATAGCTTACAATGTTGATCACGACCTCCTGCACTTCAAGCACATTCTCGTAAGTATGTTTCGTTGTGTTATCGCGCCCTCTGCGGGCCGGAGAAAAGATCAGCAGTGGCGGGTTATATCCGAAGCAATTAAAAAAACTGAAAGGACTCAGGTTTACGTTTCCGTCTTTATCGATCGTGCTGGCAAAAGCGATCGGCCGCGGAGTTACCGATCCCAGCAGGTAGCCATGGAGTTGTGAAGTGGGTATTTCTTTTGGATTGACAGTCAGCATCAGGAAATAATCGTTTTGTTGACTTCTTCTTCATTGGAAGGCGAAGCCGGAAAAAGTAAAGATGTTTTTGGTAAGGTGATGAATGCATATATAAACACAAGCATCAGTATAACCGGCAATAGATGCGCACCGATTCTGAAACGTAACCCCGTATGGCTATAACTCCATGCCGTAAAATCTACAGCCGTCTTGGCGAATATACCGGCAACTGCCAGCATGAAGAATACCAAAATTACTTTGCCGGTAATTCGTTTCAGTATTTCACGCTTCACGATAAATCGCACACCTTCGGCCAGTGCTATAGATCCTAAAACTACCAGCGACACCGTTAGCAATGCTTTCGGAAACGTTCGGAGGTAATGATACTTATAGATGATAAGCCCGATCTTGCCCAGCAGGTTCGGGCTACGCAACAACACGCTGTCTAACACCACCAATGCTGCTATAAACAAATAAAAGTTGACGCGCGACTTCATGCTATATTTCGGGTTAAGATGGTTCGTTAGTACGCTGCTATAATTTTTCCGGAGCAATCTCCGAAGCCGATACGCACTCCGTTCTTTTCGGCATGACCCCGCATAATAACGGTGTCACCATCCTGTATAAACGTGCGCTCGCTTCCGTCTGCGAGATGAAGGGTGCGCTGTCCGTTCCACGTAAGTTCCAATAACGAACCGTATGAACCGGGTGACGGACCGCTTATCGTGCCGGACGCATAGAGATCGCCAACCTGTATATTACAGCCGTTCACGGTGTGATGCGCGAGTTGCTGGTTGATGTTCCAGTACATATACTTGAAGTTGGAGCGACACACGGTTGTCTCATCGGCATGGCTTGACTTCATCAGTACTTCCAATACTATATCAAAGTTCTTAGCACCTTCATAAGAAAGGTATGGAAGTACGTGCGGGTATTGCTCCGGGCCTTGTGTACGGAATGGTTCCAGTGCATCGAGTGTTACTACCCACGGTGATATAGTGGAACCAAAGTTCTTTCCGAGAAATGGTCCGAGGGGTACATATTCCCATTGCTGTATATCGCGTGCAGACCAGTCGTTGAAAAGTACAAAGCCTGCTATATAGTCTTCGGCCTGGTGTGTGTGAATGGACTGACCGAGTTTGGTTTCGCCACAGGTTATAAAAGCAACCTCCAGTTCAAAATCAAGTTTGCGTGAAGGACAGTATACCGGCTGATCACTGTCGGGTAATTTTATCTGTCCCTTTGGGCGATGTATAGCTGTACCGGATACTACAATAGATGAAGCACGACCATGATACGCTACGGGCAAATGTTTCCAGTTGGGCAGCAATGCATTTTTAGGATCACGAAACATAGACCCTACGTTGGTTGCGTGTTCTTCGCTGCTATAGAAGTCGGTATAATTTCCTATGCGTACCGGCAACTGCATCTCTACCTCTTTCAAAGATTTCAATGCGGCTTCGCGATCAGTCTTATTGCCTTTCAGCGCATCGTTGTCATCACGGAGTAATTCGGAGATTCGCCCGCGTACTTCCCGGATCTTCAACTTTCCTAAAGCAAAAAAGTCGTTGAGGTATTTTTGATTGAAGAGATCGGCCGGTAAATCAAGTCCATCGAAGTAACCGTGCTGCTGCAGATATACCAGGTCGAGTACATGATCGCCAATGGCAACGCCCGCTGCAGGCGAATGGTTCTTGGATTTGAAAATTCCAAAGGGCAGATTCTGAATGGGAAAGTCAGAACCTTTCGGAACGTTCACCCAGCTTTTTAATGTAGGATCATTCGCCTTTATCATAGGGTAAACCTAGCAAGCTTGCAGGCAAAGTAAAAGCATCCTGAAAAAAAGTTACTTCAGAAAGAAACACTTTGTGATTACTTTCGCACCATGCCGATTCAAGTTGAAAGTCTGCCCGCACCGTTCGTACAAAAAATGCAACGTCAGTTGAAAGATGCCTTTCCTGATTTCATTAAAAGTTTACAGGAACAAGCCCCGGTGAGCATTCGTCTCAATCCTGAAAAGCATTTTCATGTTGAGGGTACAACACCAGTGCCATGGACAACGCATGGAAAATATTTACCGGAGCGACCTGTATTTACCCTTGACCCGGCTTTTCATGGCGGAGCCTATTATGTGCAGGAAGCAAGCTCGATGTTCCTGGAACAAGCCATCAAACAATGTGTTGATCTCAGCGAGTCGCTATATGTACTTGATTTGTGTGCAGCACCGGGCGGAAAATCAACACACCTGGCAAGTCTCCTCCATACTGAAAGTTTGCTGGTGTCCAACGAAGTGATTCGTTCGCGCGCCTCTATCCTTTCTGAGAATATACAGAAATGGGGAAGCAACAACGTGGTGGTTACGAATAATGATCCGGAAGATTTTAAACGACTGCCGGGTTTCTTTGATGTTGTTGTGATTGATGCACCCTGCTCGGGCGAAGGACTCTTTCGTAAAGATGCTGATGCCATGCACGAGTGGTCGGAAGACAATGTTATACTCTGCAGTAAAAGACAACGAAGAATTGTAAGTGATGTATGGAGCTCTCTAAAGGAAAACGGAATCCTGATATACTCTACATGTACCTATAACCCTGAAGAGAACGAAGAAAATCTTCAGTGGCTCAAGCAGGAACGTGATGTTGAATTTTTAAAGATCAAGGTTGATGACAACTGGGGCGCTGTTGAAGTTGAGCAGGATGGAATAACCGGTTATCATTTCTATCCGCATAAAGTAAAGGGTGAAGGATTTTTCATTAGTGCAATTCGAAAAAAAGAAAGTGAAGAAACGCTTCGTGTAAAAAATGCGCGGAGTAATTTTCAGAGTCCATCCAAGAAAATTCTGGAGCCGTTGCAGCATTGGGTAGTCGATCCGGAAAATATAGTCTTTATACAACGTGACGATCTGGTTCAATTCTTCCCGTCAACATTAAGTCAGGCGATTGATCTGCTTGCAAAAAATCTGCGGCTTGTATCGGCCGGTACATTTGCCGCCACTGTGAAGCATGATAAACTTATACCGGAACATGCGCTGGCACTTTCCGTAAAATTAAACCACGGGAATTTCCCAATACTTGACTTGAATATTGAGGAAGCGCTGCGCTACCTGCGCAAAGAGACATTGAGCATAACACCCGATCAAACCGGCTTCACGCTTATGCGCTATCAAAATATACCTATAGGCTGGGGCAACGTACTGCCTAACCGGATTAATAATTTATATCCGGCAGAGTGGCGGATTAGAATGGCTTGAGTTTGTTCGCTTGCCTAATTCCTTTCATCAGACGTTTAACATTTGCTTTTTGTTGAGAGCAGATAAGCTGTTTCCTTTAATGAGCCATCTGAAAGATTTTGAGTGCTGCTTTTCGTTTTCATCACAATCCGACTTATAGGGTTCAAGGTACAATAAAAATTAACAGAATATTTCATTTGTAGTATAGCATTCTTCCTCCCTACTCCTTCCCATTTGCTCATTTTCCTTATTTTTGCGACCCGAAGAATCGTTATCCGTTATTTGGTTGCCACCGATAACGAATAACGTGTAACGGTTAACGGATAACGAACAAACTATGCTATCAACCAAATACAATCCGTCTGAAGTAGAAGGAAAATGGTACCAGTACTGGATGGAAAAGGGATTTTTTCATGCGAAGCCTAATCCTGCAAAAGAGCCGTATACGGTTGTGATTCCGCCTCCCAATGTAACGGGTGTGCTTCACATGGGACACATGCTCAACAATACGATTCAGGATGTGCTGGTGCGCAAAGCCCGCATGGAAGGTAAGGAAGCCTGCTGGGTGCCGGGTACGGATCACGCTTCTATTGCAACGGAGGCAAAGGTGGTGGCGATGCTGCGCGAACGTGGTATCAAGAAATCTGATCTTTCACGTGAAGACTTTTTGAAGTATGCGTGGGAGTGGAAAGAAAAGTATGGTGGTATAATTCTGGAGCAGCTCAAGAAGCTGGGTGCATCCTGTGATTGGGACCGTACTAAATTTACCATGGACCCTGATTATTACGATGCGGTACTGGATGTATTTATCGATCTGCACAAGAAAGGCTATATATACCGCGGACTTCGTATGGTGAACTGGGATCCGCTGGGCAAAACTGCATTGAGCGATGATGAAGTTATACACCGCGATGTACAGTCGAAGCTATACTATATCAAGTATGCCATTGAAGGAAGTAAAAACGAGTTTGTAACGATTGCCACGGTTCGCCCTGAAACCATTATGGCAGATGCTGCTATATGCGTAAATCCGAATGATGAACGCTATAAACACCTGAAAGGTAAACGTGCTATCATTCCATTGATCAACCGCGCTATACCGATCATTGAAGATGAGTATGTAACGATGGACTTTGGTACAGGCTGTCTGAAAGTTACTCCGGCTCACGACATGAACGACTATCAACTCGGGCAGAAGCATAATCTCGAAGTAATAGATATACTCAATGAAGACGGAACACTCAACGACAAAGCACAGATCTTTGTTGGCGATGACCGCTTCATTGCGCGTAAGAAGATTGCAAAAGAACTCGAAGCGAAAGAATACCTCGCGAAGACAGAAGACTATAGCAGCAACGTTGGTTTCTCGGAACGTACGGATGCTGTGATTGAGCCGCGCTTGTCGCTGCAATGGTTCTTGAAGATGGATACTATTACGAAGCCTGCACTGGAGCATGTGATGAATGATGATATCCAACTGATTCCACCGAAGTTCAAGAACACGTATAACCACTGGATGAGCAACGTACGCGACTGGTGTATATCTCGTCAGTTGTGGTGGGGACATCGTATACCGGCATGGTTTGATGAAGCTGGTGATTATGTTGTAGCAAAGACGGAGCTGGAAGCGATTGAATTATTCAAGCGTAAAAATCCGAATGCCAAAAATATAAAAGTTACACAGGAGACGGATGTAATGGACACCTGGTTCTCAAGCTGGTTGTGGCCTACTGCTGTATTTGATACCACTATATTTAAAGATGGTAATAAAGGTAATGAAGACCTGAATTACTTCTACCCTACCAACGACCTGGTTACAGCTCCTGAGATTCTTTTCTTCTGGGTTGCGCGTATGATCATTGCGGGGTATGAGTACCGTGGTGAGAAGCCGTTCAAGAATGTATACCTCACCGGTATAGTTCGCGACAAGCAAGGACGCAAGATGTCGAAGTCACTGGGTAACTCGCCTGATCCGTTGGACCTGATTGCTAACTTTGGTGCTGATGCAGTTCGCACCGGTATGTTGTTCAGCTCTCCTGCCGGTAATGATTTACTGTATGATGAGAAGCTTGTTGAGCAGGGAAGAAATTTCAATAACAAAATATGGAATGCATTCCGTCTCGTAAAAGGATGGACAACAACTTCTGTTGCACAGCCGGAAGAAAACAAGATTGCCGTTGCATGGTTTGAAGCGCGCATGAACGAAGCATTGATCGAGCTTAACGATCACTTCAACAAATTCAGAATGTCGGATGCGTTGATGTGTGTATATAAACTCGTGTGGACAGACTTCTGCTCGTGGTACCTGGAAATGATTAAGCCGGAGTTTGAAAAGCCCATCGATGAAGTTACCTATACCAAAACTGTTGCTTTCTTTGAGACACTTCTCAAAGCGATGCATCCGTTCATGCCATTTATTACGGAAGAGCTTTGGCACGAGCTGAGCGATCGTAAAGAGCAAGCGTGCATTATTGTAGCGCCATGGCCTGCACCTGCATCAACGTTCGACACGAACATTCTGGCTGAAAGTGTTATGGCATTTGATATTATTACCGAGATCAGAAATACGCGTAATGCAAAAGGTCTTTCTCCGAAAGAAGCTATAAAACTCCTCGTGAAGAATGGTGATAAAGCTCCGATTAAATCATTCTGGTCGGTTGTTAAAAAACTTTCTAATCTGAGCGAAATCAGTTTTGTTGCTGAGGCACCAACTTCAAACGCTACACCTTTCCTTGTAAAATCTACCGAGTTTTTTATACCACTGGAAGGTAAAGTAGATGTAGAGAAAGAACGTGAAGGTATATTAAAAGATCTCGAGTATCAGAAAGGGTTCCTGGCTTCCGTTGAGAAGAAACTTTCAAATGAGAAATTTGTGAACGGTGCGCCCCCACAAGTACTTGAAAACGAACGCAAGAAAAAGGCTGATGCCGAAGCGAAGATCAAGGCATTGGAAGAAAGCTTGTCAAGACTTTAGTTCCTGACAAGCTTCCTATACTGATCGAACGCCAGCAGGAGTTCGTCTTCTTTGGATGAGCTTCGATTTTCTTTAATATACTTTTCGATTGTTATTGCATGCTCGCCAAACAAGGCGAGCATTTTCTTTTTACTACCGGGTACTTCCAACGCTTTGCCATCTTTCAGGTAATAGTATTTTTCTTTCTTCAGTATCTTGTCGTCTTTACTGCCAACGTTCATTTGTACATTATAGTCGGCCTTGCGCACCACTATATCTGTTTTGCACAGCAGCGGCAACGGGCCGTCTACCAGCACCTGGAAGAACCCTCTGAATTGTGTACCCTCTTCATTCTTAAAGTCGCATGCGTTTATAAAATATACCGGCTCGGTATAGCTTGAATCGATCCACGAAAAACTTTTGATCTTGTTACCGGCAATCACCTTTACCTGCTGTCCGGCCTTTATATCAAGTTCGTTGGTATATATATCATACCGTATCGGGTAACGTTCGATGAGTTTTTCTTTGTCGTATAGCATGATGGAACCTGTCTTCCATTTTGTATCGAGGTAGGTATCACCAATAACTTTCCCTTCCGTCAACGGTATACCGAACAACATCTCGCCCGTTTCCAGTCCGCGAAAATCCGTAAGTTTCTCAATGGTATTACTCGCCCGAATATTAGGCGGCACAACCGTCTGTGCAGAAGCTGATGTAGCGATCACGCCCAACCCCAGCAAAATATAGGTATAGCAAGTCCGCATAGAATTTTAACCTCCAACGAATTTACAGCGCAGAGCCAGCGGATGCAATCCCCCGGCTTGCGTGTAAAATGTGCTGATGTGTTGGTGTGTTGATGTGGGAGAAAACCTCAACACACCAACACATGAACACCTCAACACACTAGAACCGTGCTGCGAGCAGGAGTTCGATGTTCTTGTACTTGAGGTTGAATTTGCGGGCTACGTGTTCGTTGGTGAGTCCGCCTTTGTAGGTATATACGCCTTTCATGAACCACTTGTGTGAGAAGATCATGGCTTCTACGCCTCCTTCTTCTGCTGCACGAAGTATAGTAGGTGTAAATATATTGCTGAGTGCTGTTGTAGCAGTGTGTGCTACGCGTGATGCAACGTTGGGCACGCAATAATGTATAACATCATGCTTGCGGAAAACGGGTTTACTTAAATTCGTAATCTCTGATGTTTCCACGCAGCCACCCTGGTCTATGCTCAGGTCTATAATCAATGAATCGGGTTTCATCTGGCTCACCATTTCTTCGGTGATCACATGACGCGCTCTTCCCTTCTCTGCACGCAACGCACCAATTACTACATCTGCCGATTTCAACGTATGACTTAGTGTAATGGTATCGATCGTAGAAGTATATACCTGCATACCGAGCAGGTGCTTGATCCTGCGCAGCTTGTATATATGGTTGTCGAATATCTGTACTTCGGCACCGAGGCCCAGAGCAGCACGTGCGCCATACTCGGCTACTGTGCCTGCTCCTATAATTACTACTTTGGTTGGCGGTACACCGGTTATACCACCGAGTATAATTCCTTTGCCGTTGTTTGCTGTGCTTAAATATTCGGATGCGATCAACATCACCGTGCTGCCGGCTATCTCGCTCATCGCGCGGATGATCGGCATACCACCTACTTTATCTTCAATAAATTCGTAGGCAAGTGCTGTCACTTTCTTTTTCAGCAATGCCTGCAGGCACTCCACACGAAGATGCCCTAACTGTAAAGCTGAGATCAGAGTCTGGCCCGAGTGCATGAGTTCAATCTCCTCCATGGTAGGCGGTTCGATCTTCAGTATAACATCGGCCTGGTATACTTCCTGTGGCGAGTATACTATCTTGGCACCGGCATCGCTATAATCTTTATCGGTGAATTTAGATCCGAGTCCGGCTTTCGTTTCAACCCATACATCGTGACCGTTGTTGACCAGTAATGCAACGGCATCGGGTGTAAGACTTATACGGTTCTCTTGTAAAGAGATCTCTTTCGGTAATCCAAGAAAAAATGCATGTCTGCGTTTTCGTACCTCCAGCATTTGCTCCTGTGTCGCCAGACTGGTTTTGGCTAACGCCTCAAATCCGGTTTTCTTCTTTTCCGTCATGAACAGAAATGGCTATAGTTCGTTGTGTATTATTCTCGATCGTTAAGGCAATAGCAGCATATGCTGCCGGAATCAGAGAGGGTATTTTTTCCGGCCACTCCACCAAACAGAGATATCCGGAGTAAAAATATTCTTCCGTTCCGATATCCCATGCCTCCGCCTCATTTTTTATTCTATAAAAATCGAAGTGATAAACTTTTTCTCCGCCTTCGGTCTCGTATTCATTCACGATCGAAAAGGTAGGGCTGCTCATCACGTCTGTAACTTTCAACTGGTTACAAATTGCTTTGATGAACGTTGTCTTCCCTGCTCCCATCTCACCATGGAATAGCCAAACCGGGGTTCCGGATAATGTATTCACGATCTCCTCTGCTACTGCATCCAACGCATCAAGGTCTACCTGCCGGTAAACCAATCCTTCTTTGATCATGACACATTTTTCGAAGTTAAGAAAATTATAGGAATGATCATCTCTTCCAGGCTTATGCCTCCGTGCTGGAAGGTATCATTATAGAAGTTAACGTAGTAGTTAAAGTTATTCGGGTATGCAAAAAACTGGTCTTCTGTGGCAAAAACATAGGATGTTGAAACATTAGGCTTCGGCAAAAATAATTTTTCAGGTTTGGTAACGTGCATCACTTTATCGCCATCGAAGCCGAGGTTCTTGCCTTGTTTATAGCGCAGGTTGGTGTTCACATTCCGGTCGCCTATAATTTTAAAGGCACGCTTCACGCGGATGGTGCCGTGGTCGGTAGTGATTACAACCTTTACATCTTTCTCTGAAATCTTCTTGAGTATATCGAACAACGGTGAGTGTAAAAACCACGAACGTGTTATGGAGCGGTAAGCTGATTCATCGGGAGCCAGCTCGCGTATCATCGCCATATCGGTACGCGCGTGCGAGAGCATATCAACAAAGTTATATACTATAACATTGAGGTCGTTCTTGAAAAGATTGTTTACAGTATCGGCAAGACTCCGGCCTTCTTCCATGTTCTTGATCTTGTGATACGAAGTTTTGACGTTGAGATTATTCCGTCTCAATTGCTTGGTAAGGAATTCATCTTCAAAATTATTTTTACCCTCCTCTTCATCTTCACCTACCCACAGATCAGGATGCGTCTTGGCCATCTCCGAAGGAAGCTGTCCTGAAAATATAGCATTGCGCGCATAAGCCGTTGTAGTCGGCAGTATAGAATAGTATGTTTCTTCTTTATCGATGGTAAAGTATTCAGCAATGATCGGCTCAATCACTTTCCACTGATCAACACGCAGGTTATCGATCAATACAAAAAATATAGGTTTACTACCGAGCTCGGGGAAAACTTTACGCTTCATGAGCTGATGCGACAGCAAGGGTTTATCGGCACTCGGGTTATTGAGCCACGACTCATAGTTACGTATAATAAACTTGGAGAAGTTAGCATTCGCTTCGGTCTTCTGCATATCCAGTACATCACCCATCTCCTGGTTATCAGGCTGATCCATCTGCAATTCCCAGTGAACAAGTTTCTTATAGATGTCGGCCCACTGCTCGTGGTTCATTTCATCCATAAATGCCATGCTGATCTTGCGAAACTCCTGCTGGTAGTTCAGGTTTGTCTTCTCAATTACGAGGCGCTTGTTATCCAATATCTTTTTCACCGACAGTAATATCTGGCTCGGGTTGAGCGGCTTGATCAGGTAATCGGCAATCTTGGAACCGATCGCTTCTTCCATGATATGTTCCTCCTCATTCTTGGTGATCATCACCACGGGAAGATTCGGTTTGTTCGTCTTTATTATACTCAATGCTTCCAGTCCCGACATGCCCGGCATGTGCTCATCCAGGAAAACTACATCAAAGTGTTTTTCATCGCTCATCTCCACGGCATCCGAAGCATTGTTTACCGGTGTTATATCATACCCGCGTTGCTCCAGGAAAAGGATGTGTGGTTTCAGTAAATCAATCTCATCGTCCGCCCACAAAATGCTATATCTTTGCATGATCTGAATATTTTTTCGGAAGTTACGGATTATACCGTTACAGGTTATCCGTTAATCGTTATTCGTTGTATGTTTTTTATAAACTACCGGGTAATAACTAATTTTTTATACCAACGGGTAAAATTACCCGACAACCGCGGGACGCGTTCATGAATAAGAAGAAGATAATTAACGATCCGGTATACGGATTTATTACTATACCGAGCGAACTTGTTTTCGATATAATCGCTCACCCCTATTTTCAACGGTTACGCCATATCAAACAACTTGGCTTAACGGAGTTTGTTTACCCGGCTGCGCATCACTCACGCTTTCAACATGCTTTAGGGGCCATGCACCTGATGGGCAAAGTATTGGACACCTTGCGTAGTAAAGGTGCCGATATATCTGCCGAAGAATATGAAGCCGCCCAACTTGCGGTATTGTTGCACGATATAGGGCACGGACCTTTTTCGCATGCGCTGGAATATTCTTTACTGCCAGGTGTAAAGCATGAGAGTCTTTCGTACCTCTTCATGGAAAATCTGAATGAAACGTTTAACGGTGCGCTTGATCTTACTCTAAAAATTTTCAGGAACAGCTATAGCCGTAAATTCTTTCATCAATTGGTTTCGAGTCAACTGGATATAGATCGTCTTGATTACCTGAAGCGCGATTGCTTCTTTACCGGTGTACACGAAGGTAATATTGGTGTAGAGCGCATCATCGCGATGCTGCGTATACATAATGATGAACTGGTGGTAGAAGAGAAAGGTATACTTAACATCGAGAATTTTCTGAACGCGCGAAGATTCATGTACTGGCAGGTATATCTGCACAAGGTATCGGTAAGTGCCGAGCGTATGCTGGTAAATACTATTCGCAGGGCGCAGACGCTGATGCATGCCGGTGAGAATNNACAACCTTCTCCGGCTGTTCGGACAGCTTGATGATAATGATATATGGGGAGCGATGAAATGCTGGCGGAATCATCCGGATGAGATACTCGCGATGTTATCAGAAATGTTACTCACGCGTAATCTTTTTCAGATTCGCCTGAGCCAGGAACCGATCGACAAAAGTGCGATTGAAAAAATACGCGAAGGCATTGCCACGGAGTATAAAACACTGCGGGCTGAGACATCCTATCTATACTCTTACGGAACCGTTACCAACGAAGCCTATACCGAAGGGCAGCAGATCAATATACTGATGAAGAGTGGCGAGCTGCTCGACATCGCGCATGCATCGGATCTTCCGAACATAAAAGCCATCAGCAAAATCGTGAAAAAAAACTACCTGTGCTGGCCCAAAAATGTATCTTTGTGAGATTCGGTATACGGCACGAGCATAACGTTACTTGTTTGCACAGAAAATTTTAGTTATATATTCTGCTCAACAAGAACAAGACGAGTATAAATGATTAACCAATAACCACCAACGACTAACACGACACATGGAATTTACTATAAATCAGATAGCTGCCATGCTGGGTGGCCAGGTGCAGGGAGATGGCAATGAGAAGATAAATATGCTCGCGAAGATTCAGGATGCCCGAAAAGGACAACTGGCGTTTTTATCGAATCCTAAATACGAACAGTATATCTATACTACACAGGCTTCTGTTGTTATTGTAAAGAAAGATTTCGTGCCCCGTAAAGAGATCTCTACGAATCTTATACTGGTAGATGATCCGTATAGCGGCTTTACGGCTTTACTAGAGGAGTATCATAAAATGATCAACTTTCAGAAGAGCGGTGTCGAGCAACCAAGCTATATTGGCGAGAACTCCGTNNGTAAAGATACATCCGCATGTTTACATCGGCGATGATGTAGTGATTGGTAACAATTCCATTATACATGCCGGGGTAAAGATCTACTCGGGTACCCGTATCGGTAACAATTGTGTGCTTCACTCGGGAGCTGTGCTAGGCAGTGATGGATTTGGTTTTGCTCCGCAGGAAGATGGCACCTATAAAACAATACCTCAGCTTGGCAATGTTATTCTCGAAGACAATATCACCATTGGTGCTAATACAGTTATTGATTGTGCTACACTGTTTGGTGACTCAACCATTATTCACCAGGGTGTAAAACTCGACAACCTGATACAGATTGCGCACAATGTTGAGATCGGTAAGAATACGGTGATTGCTGCACAGACTGGTGTATCAGGCTCAACCAAGATTGGAGACAATTGTGTTCTTGCCGGGCAGGTTGGTCTTGCAGGACATCTTATCATTGCTAATAACACAAGCTTTGGTGCACAAGCTGGTATATCTAAATCAATCAAAGATGAAGGAATGAAAATGATTGGTTCACCGGCCTTTGATGTTAAGGACTATTTCAAATCATACGCGGTCTTCAAAAAATTACCAGACCTCAACGAGCGCCTCCGCGAGCTTGAGAAAAAAGTGCTCACGAAGGTAGAGCAGTAGAAATCAACGACTTCCATCTTATAGTTTTTTTAGTCTTTCCGCCCAAATTCGGTGCGGAACGGCTATTACTTACCAAAATTGGAATATCTGGATAATGGAATTAACTTTGCCCACTTTTCCAGACCATGCTTAATATTAAACAGCAAACAATTCAAAAGTCCGTGACCCTCTCAGGGGTTGGCTTGCACACAGGCGTTCAGACAAACATGACGTTTCTGCCAGCGAAGCCTAACCACGGCGTGAAATTTCAGCGCATCGATCTGCCGGGCTCCCCGATTATCGATGCCGACTGTGATAATGTTACCGATGTGTCGCGCGGTACAACGATCGAACAAAGCGGTGCTAAAGTAAGCACGATAGAACATACACTCGCAGCCCTCACCGGACTCGAAATAGATAACGTACTGATACAACTTGACGGCCCCGAGTGCCCGATCATGGATGGAAGTTCCATTCAGTTTGTAGAAGTACTGAAAGGTGCCGGTACCGAAGAACAAAACGCACTGCGTGATTTCTTCGAAGTACAGGAGCCACTCTTCTATCGTGAAGCAGCACGCAATGTAGAGATCGCTGCGCTTCCGCTTGATGATTACCGCGTAACGGTAATGATCGATTACAACTCGCCCGTACTGGGCAGTCAGCATGCTTCGATCACCGACATCCGTCAGTTCGAAAAAGAAATTGCATCGTGCAGAACGTTCTGCTTCCTGCATGAACTTGAAATGCTTTATAAGAACAACCTGATTCGCGGTGGTGATCTGAACAATGCTATTGTTATTGTTGATCGCATCGTGCAGGATGATGAACTTGATAACATCGCCAAGATGCTGGGCAAACCAAAAGTTGCCGTAAAGCAGGAAGGTATATTGAATAACATTGAGCTTCGCTATAAGAATGAACCGGCACGCCACAAGTTGCTTGATATAGTAGGTGACTTAACATTGGCAGGTCGTCCGTTGAAAGCACAGGTACTTGCTGCAAGACCTGGCCACGCAGCGAACGTAGCGTTCGCGAAGAAACTGAAGAAGGCTATGCAGGAAGCCGACAAGAAAGGCAGACCGCGGTATAATCCGAATCTTCCTCCTGTCATGGATATCAACAAGATATCTACGATTCTGAAACACCGCTACCCGTTTTTGCTAATCGACAAGATCATTTATCTGGACAATGAAACTGTGGCCGGTGTGAAGAACGTAACGATTAACGAACCATTCTTCCAGGGGCACTTCCCGGGCAACCCGGTTTTCCCAGGCGTACTCGAGATCGAAGCGATGGCGCAGATCGGTGGTATACTGGTATTGAATACCGTTCCGGATCCGGAAAATTACTGGACATACTTCCTGGGTATAGAAAATTTCAAATTCAGAAAAATGGTATTACCGGGCGATACGATCGTGATTCAATGCGATCTGGTAGCACCTATTAAAAGAGGTATTGCCAAAATGTACGGACGTGGTTTCGTAGGAAACACGCTTGTATGTGAAGGAACAATGACTGCCAGCATAGTCCGTAAAGATTCATGAGTTTATATCCACTAGCCAACGTACATCCCAAGGCCAAAATTGGTAACAATGTTATCATCGAGCCTTTTGCTACAGTTCAAGAAGATGTCGAGATCGGTGACGGAACCTGGATTGGTCCGAACGCTGTGATCATGGACGGTGCACGCATTGGAAAAGACTGTAAGATATTTCCGGGTGCTGTTATCTCGGGTATACCGCAGGATCTGAAATTCAAAGGCGAAAGAACAACAACCGAGATTGGTGATCGCAGTACCATCCGTGAATGCGTAACCATTAACCGCGGCACGGTTGACAAGTATAAAACTGTAGTAGGTACTGATTGTCTCATTATGGCGTATGCTCACCTGGGGCACGACTGTATCGTAGGTAATCATTGTATACTGGGTAACACCGTGCAGTTAGCCGGTCACGTAGTGATTGATGACTTCGCTATTTTTGGTGGCGCCTGTGCCGTGCAGCAGTTCTCCAAGGTTGGAGCGCATGCCTATATCGGTGGCGGTTCACTGGTTCGTAAAGATGTACCACCCTATACTAAAGCTGCGCGCGAGCCACTTTCGTATGCGGGTATTAATACTGTTGGTTTACGCAGACGTGGTTTCACTTCTGAAAAGATCAACGAGATACAGGAAATATACCGCTTCATTTTTCTAAAGGGATTGAACAATTCCAAAGCGATAGACCTGGTTGAAAAAGAAATCGCTCCAAGCACCGAGCGTGATTATATCCTCGACTTTATACGCAACTCTGAGCGCGGTATAATGAAGGGATACGGTGGCAATGATTAAACGATAGACGTTGCAGGTTGATGTTTATACACACAAGCCTGTAACGCTATTTCTATATGAGATAAGCCTATACGAGCGATGACACAATCTCCGGTAACGAACAGTTCATCTTCAATTGCCACCCGTCAGCCGCTTACCATTCATGTCGAAAATCTGGGAAAACGTTTCAACCGCGAATGGATCTTTCGCGGGTTTAGCTACGCATTCCACTCCGGAAATATATATGCTATAACCGGTGCCAATGGCTCCGGTAAATCTACGTTGCTACAGGTACTGTGGGGACAGATGCCACCAAGTAAAGGAATGCTTCGCTATACGCATGGTGAAACAGAAATACACCTCGAAACTATATTCCACCATATAGCGATTGCCACTCCCTATATGGACCTGATTGAAGAGTTCACCCTCGAAGAACAACTTCAGTTTCATTTCAAGCTCAAGCAAAGCCGTAACAACATGTCGATCGCTGAAATGATCGAACGCATGTATCTTACCCCGGCACGACACAAGTATATATCGAATTTTTCATCGGGTATGCGCCAGCGTGTTAAACTGGCCCTTGCTTTTTTCACAGAGGCCGACCTGGTGTTTCTGGATGAACCCGGCACGAACCTCGATCACCAGGCATTTGAGTGGTACCTGAAAGAATTGCATGCGCTGCCCAGACATTGTACTATAATCGTGGCTAGCAATCA
>DJFR01000020.1:34297-37199 GCA_002432545.1 Flammeovirgaceae bacterium UBA5867
ATTAAGACTTATAACGAATGAAACTCCTGCAAACGAGTTTTTGATTTTAAGAATTTTACGCTCATATTCGTAACTATAACAATTTTAACATGAAACATTTAGCAAGACTTTTATCCCTCGCAGTGCTCGTTAGCGCAGCTATTCTGTTAGCAAACTGCGGAGGCGATGATGGTAATGAAAAGACTGAAGAAGAAAACCAGTTGGATAAGTTGAAGGGTACCTGGACGCTGACAGAATCATCTGTGCAGTTTGCCGGATCAGGTGATGACCGTTTTGATGGTTCTGCTCTGAAGCTTACATTCTCTGGTAATTATAGCGCGGGTGGAACCTATAGCTACGCGGTTACATCCAGCAAACAAGTTACTGCCAGCCCATGGCCTTCAGGCGGATCATGGAAATTCGGATCACCGGTTACAAGCAGCATCGTTCGTCTTGACAAGCAGTTGGATGGTTCTGACGATGTTACTATAGCATACTCACTGTCGTCAGATGCTAAAACACTTACGGTTCAGTTTACGTACGCTGGTGCCGGTTATGTTGTAGGAAGAACGGAATCAGTAGAAGGTGCCTGGGAATTTGTATTTACGAAGTAAGCGACTATATATAGTTGATATAAGAAAGGCTCTCCACACGGAGAGCCTTTTTTATTTCCCGCAGAAGACGCAGATATATGCAGATAAAAGCCGTATAGATGACACGAAAACCCGCTGAAGGTATATCTATATACTTACTACCTACATCTTTCCCAAACTATGTGTTTCAATTGGCAATGAAAGTAGCTAAACACCATACAAACTCGCAACCAGCGCCTGTAGCCAGCAGCTTTTCCTCGTGGCTCGAAGCTGGCAACTCACAGCTATTTCAAAATGACAATCGTGATTCCGTCTCCTCCCCGCTCTACGTGTTCATCATTCATCGAAGCTACTTCTTTATAGCGCTTCAGGTGGTCGCGTACTACTTTGCGCAATACGCCTTCACCTTTACCATGCAGAATTTTTAGTTCACCTTGTCCTAAAAGTATAGCGGTGTCCATGAACTGATCGAGTAACGGAATTACTTCGTCAACACGTTTACCACGTACATCGAGTGTATCGCTGAAGTTAGATCGCTTCTCATATACATTTATACCAGACGTGCGCAGGCGTGAAGCCATTTCTTTTTCAATGGCGCCCGTGATCTTTTCAAGCTTGTCTATTTTCGCTACCGACTTCAACTCACCAAACTGCACGGTAGCATTTTTACCTTGTATACTTAGTATAACACCACTGCTGTCCTGACCGATGATGCGCACACGATCGCCTTCTTTCAATTCATCCGGAGAGCGCTTCTCTTCTTTTACCACAGGCTCTACACGTTGTGTAAGGCTCTGCAAATTTTTACGCACCTTCTGTGTTTCCAGTTTGTGCGCCTGGTTCGCGCGTATATGGCGAATCGTTTTTTCAATTTCGCGGTTGGTATCTTTCAACAGGTTCGAAGCTTCTTCTTTGGCCTTGTTGATGATCTCCTTCTTGCGTGTCTCAATATCGGTAGAGAGCGATTGATACTTCGTCAACGCCTGCTTCATTTCACTTTCCTGCCGTTCGAGTTTTTTCGTTTTCTCGCTCAGCAGTTGTTTTTCTTTTTCGAGTGAGCGTACGAGTTTTTCGAAGCCGGCCAGATCTTTACCCACCAGCTTTTCTGCTTCCTGTAACGTTTGCTGAGGTAATCCTATTTTACGGGCGATCTCCAATGCAAATGAACTTCCCGGTTTACCAATATCCAGTATATATAGCGGTACCAGGTTCATATCATCAAAGCGCATCGCTGCATTGCGTATACCTTGTCGCTGGCCTGCAAATAATTTCAAATTATAGTAGTGTGTAGTCGCTAAACCCCACACATGTTTGCGCAGCAGTTCTTCCAATATAGCCTGCGCTATAGCGCCACCGAAGTTCGGATCGGTACCTGAGCCAAGTTCATCCATCAGCACCAGCGATTTACTGTTGGCGTGCTCAATGAATGTTTTCATATTCCGCAGGTGACTGCTATAGGTACTCAAGTCGTTTTCGATGGACTGCTGATCGCCTATATCCAACAGTATATTTTGAAATATACCAACACGCGATCGTTCTGATACCGGTATCAGTAAACCACACTGCACCATGTATTGCAGTAGCCCTACCGTTTTAAGACAAACCGATTTACCTCCGGCATTCGGTCCGGATACCAGTAATAAACGATCCTGCTGATCAAGCTCTATATTGAGGGGTACAATTTCACGTTTACCTTTCAAGCTCAGGTATAGCAGCGGATGTTTCGCGTTATACCACACCATCTCGGGTTGCTTTTCAATCACCGGGTGTTCTGCGTTAATCTCTTGTGAGAATTTAGCTTTCGCCCGTATAAAATCGATCTGCGCTAAAAACTGAAATGCTGTTCGTAATACAGGAAGCTGTTGTCTGAATTCATCCGTAAGCTCTTTGAGTATACGAATCACTTCGCGCTTCTCAGAATGCTCGAGGTCGCGTATCTCGTTGTTGGCGTCCAGCATCTCCGTTGGTTCCATAAAAACGGTTTGGCCGGTAGCCGACTCATCGAGTATAAATCCTTTCAGCTTGCGTTTATGTTCAGCTTGTATCGGTATCACTACACGCCCTTCGCGAATCGTAGGCAGAGCTCCTTCAGGCACCCACTTCTCCTCTACAGCCGTACGAAATATCTGGTCAGCAATTTTACGCAGGCGTATCTGCTCTTCACGGAGTCGCTTTCGGATACGACCGAGATCAGGACTTGCCGAATCGCGCACCTGCGCCTTATCATCAATCTTTACAAAAACAGACTGCGCCAACGCACTCGTTACGGCTACAGGTTCAGCCAGTTTATATAGTTCAGGGTATATTTCGCGTGCCTTGTTCAGAAAAGT
>DJFR01000020.1:37225-41147 GCA_002432545.1 Flammeovirgaceae bacterium UBA5867
TATCTGCAAAAATTCAAGACTCTGCTTCAGCAGAATTCTTATAAAGTCAACCTCGGTGCTAAAACGCATGCGGTCGACCCAGGCGGCTCCGGCATCCGAAAGGCAATAACCTTTCAGCTTCTGGCGTATCTGCACAAAGCCTAACTTATCTTCAAACTCGTTTGGGTAAATCATTTTGGTGTCGGGCGGACGGATGCTTTTTGTTCTTTCAGATTTAAAGAATCAACAAGCGCTGTATAAATTTGTTCCAGTTCTTTAGGATGATCCATGTAATAGTTCATGGAGTTATTAAAAACAGAATCGGGCACACCCGTCTTCTCGAAAACTTTGCCACGTATAGCGGTAAATACTTTCTTGGACGAATCGGTAGAAAGCCGAAGCCGGTTAACTTTCTCTTCCACCAGCAATACTTCCTGTATGGTCTTCACCATTTCCTCCTGACCGAGAATACCTTCCGGTGTCTTTTCTTTTTTTGAACATGAAAATACACCTGCCAGGGCAATCACCAGCACAAAAGCAATCGTATAATATTTTAAACCTCTCAACATCTTTTAATGGCCATCCCCTGCTTTAGGTGGGGCAAAATAATCATAATTGTTATATTTTTGGAGCTATCGCTACTGGGTTCGCATTTATTCGTGAACCTCTTTAACGTGTAACAATAACTTTGCCACGGAGTGCCGTTAATCGTTATAAGTTAATCGTTATACGTTAAAGACAGCTACAGTTAACGATTAACGAATAACGGATAACGAATGAAGGACCTGTTAAAGAAACTGCGGAGATACGAGATCCAGATACGCAAGGCCATCAACAGCCAGATGCAGGGGGATTTCCATTCTGTTTTTAAAGGTACTGGTCTGGAGTTTGATGACGTGAGGCCCTACCAGTATGGCGATGATGTGCGCACTATACATTGGAACGTTTCGGCCAAAGGACATGGTGCTTTTGTAAAGACCTACCGGGAAGAAAAAGAACAAACGGTATTTTTTATACTTGACGTGAGTGCTTCCGAAGATATAGGGAGCCCTGGTAAAACAAAGGCCGACATTGGCAAGGAGATCTGTGGAGTGTTGACACTTTCGGCTGTGAAAGAGTCCAGTCACGTAGGGTTGATCTGCTTCTCGGATGTTCGCGAGAAATTTATCAAGCCGATCAAAGGACATTCCCAGGCGTATGAAATTATCAGCACACTGGCGAACCTGAAGCCCAAGTCGCTTAAAACGAATTTATCCAAAGCTATATCTTTTGCACTCAATGCAATTCGCAGAAGAAGTGTTGTTATACTGATCTCCGATTTTATTGACGAGGGTTACACAGACAACTTACGCGCGCTGGCGAAACGGCACGATCTTGTAGTGGTCCACATCAGCGACAAACGCGAAACACGTTTGCCAAAGCTTGGTATTATTCCGGTAGTGGATAAAGAAAGTCAGCGAACACTATGGATCAATACTTCGTTTGGAGATTTCAGACAGAAGATCAGCAAGCGACACGACATGCGAAAAGATGAACTTCAGAAGTTCAGTCGCAAGCACGAAGTAAACTTTATCTCGCTCGATACAGATGAAGACTATGTGCCGAAGTTGCTGCGGTTATTTAAAGTGCGGAACAAATCCATGAAGACAACATGACCGGTAGTTTTGTAAAGACGATGAGGATTTCGGTAATCTGTAGTTTACTGCTTACGTGCTGCACGCTGGTANNTCAGGCAGAAGTTAAAGTAACAGCAGGATTTTTTGAAGACAGCCTATATATAGGCAAGCCGGTACGGTTCTATCTGACTGCACGCTACCCGCAGCAGCTGAACATTGTATTCCCGGATTCTTCACACACTTATACTCCGTTTGAATTTGAAAGTAAAGACTATTTCCCTACGGATACAGAAGATGGCATCAGCTACGATAGCGTAATATACCATGTCAGTACCTTTGAAATTGATCGCCGGCAATACCTGAGTCTGCCGGTGTTTCAGATCAATGAAAAAGACAGTATAATTTTTCAATCGCAGCAAGACACGATCCTGGTAACGCAACTGGTAAATTTCAGCGTTGATACTATAGCGATCGACAAGTTGCCAATGAAATTAAGTGTAGCGTATCATGATGTGCCCGGACAGTTCAACTGGCCTATATTTACAATTGTGGTAGCCGTTGTATTGGTACTGGCGTTGGTGGTGTGGTTTGTATTTGGTAAGCGTATACGCAGGTACTTCCGCGTGAAGAGTATGCTGGAAGCCCATCGTAAGTTTGTTGAAAGCTATACCCGCGAAGTCACGAATCTTCGCCAGGCATTCTCCGCTGTTACAACGGAGACGGCACTGGCCCATTGGAAGATATATATGGAACAACTGGAAGCACGCCCCTATACCAAGCTCACAACACGCGAAGCGCGTAATTTCTTCCAGGATGAAACACTCATCCGTAACCTACAGACGATTGACGGTGCTATATACGGACACAGTGTTAATGTGATCGAGCCACTGGAAAGTCTGAAGGCTGTGGCTGACCAACGCTTCCATACAAAATTACAGGAGGTAAAACATGGATAAGGATCTTACAGCGTGGTACTCGCTCGACTGGTTTACACCTTCTACGTTGCGTTCTTTCAGTTGGGAACATCAGCTCTTTCTATATCTTATCATTGCCGTACCGTTGATATTTATAGTGCGGTGGTTGCTGCGGTATAGATTCAACCAGAAGTTACCGATTGCCATTACACAAAAAGAACTGCATGTATCGCCTGTAAACCTGATACGACTGCTACCGGAGATNNAAGACAAATGAAAAAGTTGAGCAGTGGACTGAAGGTATCGACATTATGATCGCCCTGGATATATCGCAGTCGATGATGATCGAAGACTTCACACCGAATCGCCTTGAAGCTGCCAAAGAAGTTGCGCGTAACTTTATTAAAGGTCGCGTACAGGATAGAATAGGTTTGGTTGTATTTGCCGGTGATGCATTCTCGCTATCGCCCCTCACTACCGATTATGAACTGCTTCGCTCCTACCTTGATGATATATCGTTCGAAATGATTGAAGCAAAAGGTACTGCTATAGGAAGTGCCATGGCCGTTGTTACCAATCGCATGAGCGAGTCCGAAACAAAATCAAAAGTATGTATACTGTTGAGTGACGGTGAGAACACCTCGGGCAATATCGATCCGATTACAGCCGCAGAACTTGCCAGTGCGTACGGCATCAAGATATATACTATCGTTGTAGGTAAAGAAGGTATGGTGCCGTATGGTAAAGATTTCTTTGGGCGTCCGCAGATGATCGAGAACACGATCGATGAAACAACCATGCGCAAGATGGCCGATATAGGTGGCGGACAATTTTTCCGTGCTACCGATAACCAGGCACTCGAACAAGTATTTGCACGCATCAACAAATACGAAAAAGCCGAAATCAAAGAAACACGCTTCAAAGACACCTCCGACTATTACGTTATATACCTGCAATGGGCGATGGCGCTTTTTCTGCTTTGGTTATTGTTGAAGTCTACGTTTATCAGCAACGTATTACAAGATTAGCAGCGAGCTTTGAGCCGTGAGCTTCGATGGGAGGAGGCTATATTTAGCTACTGGCTTCTGGTTGCCAGCTGCTGGTTTGTTTGGTCGTACAGTACTGTATCTGTTGCTATCGGAATTCTTAAATATAGGTATATAGCAACCCACAGGAGCACATCACCCCTCGCAACTCAAAGCTCAAACTAGCAGCTATTAAAGCAGAATTTCCCAGTAGCCAGAAGCCAATTGCCTTTTTCGCTCGCAGCTAACAACTCAAAGCTCACAGCTATTTTACCAATGTCATCTTCAAGCCAACCAGCGTAGCATCACGAAAATCTCCGAGCAGCCAGAAGCCAGCAACCTGTAGCCTTGGCATTTTTCTAGCAGCTCAAGGCTCAAAGCTCGCAGC
>DJFR01000173.1:0-1084 GCA_002432545.1 Flammeovirgaceae bacterium UBA5867
TGTTTTCTCTATATACTATATCTGTTGTTGTTACCGGTAGAAACCAACCCGCTTGTATTGATGGGCATTGGCTTTCTGATGGGTTTTGCCGTAGACATGTTTTATGAAAGCATCGGGTTACATGCCTTTGCATGTGTACTGATTATGTATGTGCGAAACTTCTGGCTTAATTCCATGACACCTCAGGGCGGCTACGACAGTAACTCTACACCGTCTCTTGCGTTGGGTGGGGTCCAGTGGTTTATTATCTATTCGTTGCCGCTTGTATTTTTACACCATAGTGTTTTATTTTTTATGGAAGCTGGCGGCTTCGGAATGTTCTGGTTTACGCTGTGGAAAATTATCACCAGCACTTTTTTTACAATGCTGGTAATTTTAATTGCTCAATTTTTGTTTCCGAGCAGAAGACGCTAATTGTTTTACACTGACGTTTCTCTTGAGAGAATGTTCAGAGTATAGATATAGAGAGTCTCTTCAAACATTTATGCACACGTAATGTATCGAAGAAACTCGCGTCACCTGTACATTTACTATACCTTAACTTTGCCTTATTATATACTATGAACGAAGGTCGGAAAGAAGTTTTACAGCTCGTTTTTCTACTGGTAGGCTTTATCTTTCTGGTAAAGCTGTTCTTCATACAAATCGTTGAAGACAGCTACAAAGAGATGGCCGGTGTAAACGCCATTCGTAAAGAGCCGCAGTACCCGATACGCGGAATCATTAAAGATCGCAACGGTAAACTTATAGTATATAACAACCCGGAGTTCGACCTCATGGTTATTCTCCACGAGGTAAAACATTTCGACAGCACCCGTTTTTGCCAGGTGTTTGAAAAAACTCCACAGGAACTTCGTGATCTCTTTACCAACTTCAGAACAGAGATACGAAACCGAAAAGCAAACCGGTTCCAGCCGTTCCCCTTCCTTCGCCAGCTATCAACACAGGATCTTGCCAAGGTGCAAGACTATATGGATGAATTTCCCGGCTTCTTTATACAAGACAGAACAACACGTGCCTATGCCAGTAAAGCCGTGGCGAATGCAATTGGCTATGTAAGTGAAATATCAAAAAACAAACTTGA
>DJFR01000173.1:1111-6921 GCA_002432545.1 Flammeovirgaceae bacterium UBA5867
TGATGCGAAATAAAGATGGTGTTATTAAAGGATCTTACGAAGGAGGAAAATACGACACACTTTCTGTTCCTGGTCAAGACTTGGTATCAACCATTGATCTGACGTTACAAGAGTACGGTGCTTACCTTTTAAATGGTAAGGCCGGAAGTATAATTGCCATTGAACCGGCAACCGGAGAGATACTCGCGATGGTGTCCGGTCCGTCATACGATCCAAATTTGCTTACCGGTAAAAACTATAGCAAGAACTTTGCACTCATCAGTAATGATAGTCTCAAGCCTCTGTTCAATCGCCCGTTGATGGCGCAGTATCGTCCGGGGTCTATATTTAAAATCGCTCAGGCGATGGTAGCGTTGCAGGAAGGTGTGATTACTCCGGAGACACGCATACGATGCGATCGCTCTATCATCAACTGTCACGGACCACACTCCAATGAAGATCTTCGCGGAGCGATCACCAACTCATGCAATCCATACTTTCATAACGTGCTGCGCAGAATGCTTAACAAAGGCAAAGGAAGTAATCCGTTTGATGATACGCGCATCGGTCTTGCTGAATGGGACAAGCACATTATGAGTTTCGGTTTTGGCAGACGTTTAGGTATAGATCTTCCCAATGAAAAACGCGGACTTGTACCAAGCCCCGAATACTATGACCGTGCTTACAGAGGACGCCCCTGGAAATTCTCCAATATATACTCTATTGCGATTGGTGAAGGTGAAAACATGGTGGTGCCGCTGCAGATGGCAAATTTCGCAGCCACCGTTGCCAACAAGGGATATTACTTTACACCTCACCTGATCAAATCTATAGGCAGCACAGGTTTACCGTTGCCGCAGTATCTTGAAAAACATTATACTACGATCGACTCTGCCAACTTCAGAATTGCACGCGATGCGATGGAGCGTGTGGTGGAGGCAGGTACAGCACAATACCGCGCCAAGCTGAAAGATATAGTGGTGTGTGGTAAAACGGGAACGGTACAGAATGAACCGAATCCTGACCATTCAGTATTTATAGCATTTGCTCCGAAAGAGAATCCTAAAATTGCTATTTCAGTATATGTTGAATACTCGGGGCAGGGCGGCCGTGCAGCGGCCTCTATTGCCAGCCTCATGATCGAGAAATATTTACAGGGCGGAACAAAACGCCCGCAGATAGAAGAATATGTGTTGAAGGGTAAATTCCTTCATTAAAATATATACCTGCTAAAAACAACACTCACCATTTTAACAGTTAAGCGCATTGAGGAAAGAAGAAATTTTATCGCACAAGATTGATTGGGTAACCGTGATGATCTACGGAGCCATGGTGCTCTGGGGTTGGCTGAATATATACTCCGCTACATACGATGAAACACAATCTATCTTCGATCTGTCGCTGAACTCTGGTCGCCAGATGATGTTCATCATCACATCGTCTATACTTATACTTGCTATACTTATTATAGACATGCGCTTCTACGAAACGTTTGCCTATATAATTTATGGATTGGTAATGTTCCTCCTGTTGCTTGTACCTTTTATAGGAAAGGAAGTAGGCGGTAACCGCGCCTGGCTGGGCTTTGGTTCGTTTGGTGTGCAGCCTTCTGAGTTTGCCAAATTTGCTACTGCGCTGGTAGTTGCTAAATATATAGGTACAATTGGTTTCAGAATGGATAACATTCGTAACCAGGTTATACTCTTCGCGCTGATCGGTGCCCCTATACTCTTGATTCTGCTGCAAAAAGATTATGGGACCGCGATGGTGTTCATGGTTTTTCTGCTGGTATTTTATCGTGAAGGTATGTCTCCGTTTTTATTGTTGGTCGGTCTGGGCGTTGCCGTCATATTCATTCTCACACTGCTGGTAGAAAATAACTGGATCTTGTTCGGAGCGATTGGTGCTGCATGGGGCATTGCCATGTATATGAATCGCAGAAAGAAAATAAAACGCCTGGTAATTATTTCTGCCGGTGCATTGGTGCTGGCCTTTACCATTACCAGTGTTGAATTTATTTTCAGTAACCTGCTGGAAGAACACCATCAGAAACGTGTTATGGTGTTGATCAACCCAGAGCTTGATCAGTTAGGTGCAGGGTATCACGTATACCAGTCAAAAGTAGCGATTGGTAGTGGTGGTATAATTGGTAAAGGATTTTTGAAAGGCACGCAGACGAAATTGAAATTTGTACCCGAGCAATATACCGACTTTATCTTTTGTACCATTGGTGAAGAACAAGGCTGGATTGGAAGCTTACTGATGATAGCGCTATTTATGGGTTTGCTCTTACGCGTGGTATTTTTAGCGGAGCGACAGAAGAACCGTTTCGCAAGGGTATATGGTTATTCGGTGGCGTGTATATTCTTCTTCCACTTTGCAACCAACATAGCCATGACCATCGGGTTGTTCCCTGTAATTGGTATACCGCTGCCGTTCTTTAGCTATGGTGGTTCATCACTCTGGAGTTTTACCATACTGTTATTCATCCTGCTGAAACTGGATGCACATCGTATGCACGTGCTGCAACGATTATAATACAACAGTAACAAGATATATCTCCCGCAGACTTTGCAACATTTCGCGGCATTCGAAAATCCGTGAACAGCGAGTCCGCGGGAGGCCAATACGGTAAAAGAAAAAGTCCTGGAAAATTTCCAGGACTTTTTTTTGCTATATATAGTATAGATCGAAACGTATATACTACTATACGGTCATAATCTCGCCTTCTTTCTT
Source organism: Flammeovirgaceae bacterium UBA5867 (assembly GCA_002432545.1). GTDB lineage: Bacteria > Bacteroidota > Bacteroidia > Cytophagales > Cyclobacteriaceae > Ohtaekwangia. The sequence continues at coordinate 3,827 of DJFR01000173.1, forward strand.
CTTCATCAAAGCGTCTATCTTGGTGATAGAATCGTCTGTCATTTTCTGAACTTTCTCTTCAGCATTTTTAACATCATCTTCCGAAACGCCTTTGATTTTTTTCAGTTGTTCGTTGGTGTCCTTACGAATGTTACGAATGCTTACTTTACCATGCTCGCATTCCTGACCAACTTGTTTCACTAATTGCCTCCGTCTTTCTTCGGTAAGCATCGGTATATTTATAATTACCTGCTGGCCATCGTTCTGTGGATTAAGGCCGAGGTTGCCATTGATGATAGCCTTTTCAATTTCGGGTATCATACCTTTTTCCCATGGCTTAACAAAGAGTGTGCGCGCATCGGGTGTAGTAACAGAAGCAACCTGTTGCAGGGGAGTCATCGCTCCGTAATAACTTACCATCAAACCATCCAGCATGGTAGGGTTAGCCTTTCCTGCACGGATCTTGGTGAGCTCATGGCCTACGTGATTAATTGCTTTGGTCATAGACTCGCGTGCATCTTCCAGGTATAATTCAAGTTCTTCCATAGAAATAAAATATAGATAAGTATGACTTCTTTATACTGTTAGAAAAATTCTTGTTGATGTATTAGCTGATCAATGTACCGGCCTCTTCACCGTTTACAACTTTCAGCAGGTTGCCTTTCTTGTTCATATCGAACACAATGATCGGCAGCTTGTTTTCTTTACAAAGTGTAAAGGCTGTCATATCCATGATGTTCAGATTTTTTTCGTACGCTTCCTGGAATGAAAGTTTGCTATAGCGCACAGCATCCGGAAACTTCTCAGGGTCTTTGGTATAAACACCATCCACACGAGTACCCTTTAACACAACACTTGCCTGCACTTCTATAGCGCGCAAGCTTGCTGTAGAGTCGGTAGTGAAGTAAGGGTTGCCGATACCGGCACCGAAAATTACAATGCGTCCTTTTTCAAGGTGGCGTATAGCTCTGCGTCTGATGAACGGTTCACACACCTGCTCCATCTTTATACCTGCCATTAAGCGGGTAAACATACCATGTCGTTCAAGTGCACTTTGCAATGCCATCGCATTGATTACTGTAGCGAGCATGCCCATGTAATCGCCTTGCACACGATCAATACCGAGNNGCTTCTGCCTGGCCGCCTCTGAAGATGTTTCCTCCCCCGATCACGATCGCGATTTCAACACCCTGATCTTTAATGGTTCTGATCTCTTCACAATACTGCTCCAGCACATTGGGGTCTATGTTTGTGCTCTTGGAAGAGCCTTGTAATGCTTCTCCACTGAGTTTGAGGAGGATACGTTTGTACTTCATTCGTAAGTTGGATTGGTTATGCAGCGAAATTGGCGCAATATATTCAAAGCACAGGGCTTTGTAAAATTCCCGATGAAGTACACTGCTTTATTTTGCACAGCGAACTTTCATCAACACGCACGAAACACAATTCTGTACGACATTTGAAAACGAACTTTCAACAAGCTTAACCACGTGTTGAGGTTCATAACACCACTGGTCTATACGCAGAAATATTTTAAAACTGTTTTTGAGAACAGCGCGTAAAAATTTTAGAACTCAATCAGCACCTGATTCTTCTCTACACTGTCGCCCTTCTTGATCTTCACCAGTTTTACAACACCCTCGCCTGGCGACTTGATGATGTTCTCCATCTTCATCGCTTCAAGGATCAGCAGCGGATCATTTTGTTTAACCGTATCGCCGGCTTTTACTTTCAGATCGATAATGAGACCGGGCATCGGAGCTTTCAATGAATTGATTTTGCCCGAAGAAGTATTGTTCATACCCATCTTCTCCAACAACAGATCGAAGCGGTCTTTAAGTGCAACAGTATAAATCTTTCCGTTGATCTTCAGTGTAAATGTTTTGGTGGCACTATCGGCCTTTACAAGTTCAGCACGGTAACTTTTCTGCTCGTGCAGAATATGAAAATAACCATCGTCAACTTTTACAAGATCCCATGCTACAGGCTTGCCATTAACAACAAAACCATCTTCCGAAGAAGCAATGTCGAACGATTTTTTATTTACAATAGCCTTATACATACGCGCAGAAAAAAATTAATACATCTGTAAATGTGCAAAATTATCCCGACACTCAAACATAGCCCAATGCGCTTCTGTTCCTGCATTTTTGTCCAGTAACCAGCAGCCTGAAACCAGCAGCTTTTCAAGAAGGTTTGCAAAATCCATTTCTATACATTTACCTTTGTACTGTCGAAAGACAAAGGGGTGCCTTAATATAACGGGCTGAGATTATACCCAATGAACCTGATGCCGGTAATGCGGTCGAAGGGAAGGCAAGGTTAAACGTACGCAGAGCATTCCCCTGTGCGCTGTTAGTTTAAACCACATTTATAAAAATGTACAAAGTATTTTTAGTGGCAGCAGTTATGCTGTTGTCAGCGCGCGTCTATGCGCAGGAGTTTTCCATTGCAGGAAGTGTTCGTGATGCGAAAAACAACCAGGTATTAACCGGAGCAACGTTACAGCTGGAAGGCACAAAACGGGCAACGGTAAGCGATGCCTTTGGAAGATTCAGATTTGATAAACTTGCTGCGGGAGAATATACCTTGCTGGTAAAGTTTATAGGCTATTCAGATCAATCTGAAAAAGTTAGTGTGTCATCATCAAGCACTGAAGTGACTGTAGCGTTACAGGAATCATTTGTGATGACAGACGAAGTAGTAGTATCAGCCACACGTGCTGATGAAAAAACTCCGGCTACATTTACCAATGTAAATCGTGAAGCGATACAGAAGCAGAACTTTGGGCAGGATTTACCTTTCCTGTTGAATTGGACACCTTCTGCCGTAGTAACCTCGGATGCCGGAACAGGTGTAGGCTATACCGGCATTCGCATCCGCGGAAGCGATGCAACCCGCATCAATGTAACGGTTAATGGTATACCTTATAACGATGCTGAATCGCTCGGTACATTCTGGGTAGATGTGCCGGATATAGCAGCATCGTCACAAAGTATACAGGTGCAACGCGGTGTAGGTACATCTACGAACGGTGGCGGTGCATTTGGTGCTACTATCAATCTGCAAACCAACACACGTAATGACGATCCGTATGCTACACTCATGTCGTCAGC
>DJFR01000173.1:6966-30808 GCA_002432545.1 Flammeovirgaceae bacterium UBA5867
GCTACTGCTGATCTGCAGTCATACTATTTCTCGGCAGGTTTCTACTCCGGCAATACCATGATCAAGGCAATTACTTTCGGAGGTAAAGAGCGAACATACCAGGCATGGTATGGTGTACCACAGTCGCGTTTACAAAATGATACCGAAGCCATGTTGCAGACAGCATCCAACGAAGGATGGAATGAAGCGCAAACCAACAACCTGTTAACTTCCGATAGCCGTACGTTCAATCCCTATACCTATAAGAACCAGGTTGATGACTATAAACAGGATCATTATCAATTGCATTTTTCGCAACGCCTGGCCGATGTCCTTACTGCGAATGTATCCTTACACTATACACCGGGTAAAGGATATTACGAAGAGTATCGCTATAACAACAAGCTTGCAGACTATGGATTGTCTCCTGTAACAATTGGCGACTCTGTTATAACATCAACAGACCTGGTGCGCAGACGCTGGCTTAAAAATGATTTCTACGGATTTACCTATTCACTCAATTATGAAAAAGATAAACTGAATGCAATTCTGGGTGGCGGATGGAATCGTTATGATGGCGATCACTATGGGCAGATCACTTGGGCACAGGTATCGCCTGTACCAACGGAGTATCAGTATTATTTCAATAATGGCGACAAGCGCGATTTTAATATATATGGTAAAACTACGTATAGCTTTACCGAGCGATTCAATGCGTATGTTGATTTGCAGTACAGAAGAGTTACCTATACAGCAACAGGTATAGAGAATAAACAGAATGCTGTAAATGTAGATGCAGATTTCAACTTCTTTAATCCGAAGGCGGGTTTAACATTTGCTGTCAGCGATAACCAGGTAGCGTATGCTTCCTATAGTATAGCAAACCGCGAACCGGTGCGCGATGATTTTGTAGATGCACCACAAGGCAAAACACCCAAGCATGAAAATCTTAAAAACCTGGAAGCAGGGTACAAGATTATGGGCAAGAATTATATGTTGAAAGCGAATTATTACCTGATGGACTACCGCGATCAACTCGTGCTTACCGGACAGGTGAATGATGTAGGTGCTTCCATTCGTACCAACGTAGATAAAAGTTATCGTATGGGGATCGAGCTTGAAGGTGCACTGAAAATTTCTGAGCGCTTCTCGTGGAATGCCAACGTTACGCTGAGCCGAAACAAGATCAAGGAATTTACAGAAGTGTATTATGATTACGGAACAAACTTCGATGAGTATAACGAAGTGCGTGTTACCCATCGCGATACCGACATTTCATTTTCACCAAATGTAATTGCAGGTTCAGGCCTCAACTATAAAGTGTTTAAAAATCTGGAGGCCACGTTGCTTACCAAATATGTAGGCAGCCAGTATCTCGATAATACTTCAAACACACAACGCAGTATAGATGCTTATGTAGTGAACGACCTGCGTTTTTCGTACACCGTGCATCCAACGTTTATGAAAGAAATAGCCCTGAGTCTGCTCATTAATAATATTCTGGAAGAAGAATATGAGTCGAACGGGTATACGTGGGGCTATGCCGGTGGTGGGCAGCAGTACCGCGAGAACTACTATTTTCCGCAGGCAGGCCGCAATTTTATGGCGATGCTTACCCTTAAATTTTAATTCTTCTTTAATTAACCTCCCGGTGCTTTAAACCCGGGAGGTTTATGTGTTAATTTGCCACGAGGGTATCATGGCAACAATTAACCGTTCACGCATTTTTATCGAGTCGTTGTTGAAGCTCACACGTTTTGGCAACCTGGTTATCATTGGCATAACACAATACTTCACGGCTGCTTTCCTGGTTGACATTACTACGTTGGCCGATGCCAGATTATTCCTGCTCTCGGTTTCTACCGTGCTTATTGCAGCAGCAGGCTATATCATTAACGATTACTACGATGTTAAGATAGACTATATTAACAAACCCGAGCGGGTGGTGATTGGCAAGAATATACCCCGCAGGTACGCTATACTGTTTCATGTTGTTCTTTCGGGTATAGGCATTGTTATAGGTTTACTGCTGTCGTGGCGCATAGCTGCACTTAATGTTCTCTCGGCTTTTTTACTCTGGCTGTATTCCAACAACCTGAAGCGACTTCCGTTCATTGGAAATTTTTCAGTTGCATTTCTGACAGGTTTATCGGTGTGGATTGTTGATCTGTTATACCGGCACGGCAGTGCACTGATTGTGATCTATGCGAGCTTCGCTTTTTTTATGACGCTGGTACGCGAGATCATTAAAGATATGGAAGACCTCAAAGGTGATAATACGTTTGGATGTAAAACGCTTCCGATCGTGTGGGGGCTCCGAAGAACCAAATTCGTTATCTATTTTATACTGGCAATTTTTGCATTAACTGTGTTGCTCATCAATAAGTTTTACCAGGCATTGCCGCTGGAATACTTTCTTATATTCCTCTTTATACCGTTGCTGATATTACTCTACCGACTGATTCGTGCCGATACTACCCGCGACTTTGCTGCACTCAGTACATTCTGTAAAATCATTATGCTGCTCGGTATACTCAGCATGGCTTTTGTGAAGTAGAAACATAGATATATACTTCCGGAGCGGAGCTATATATGCGTTACAGCACTTCGATAATGCGCGATCCTTTTGCTATCAATCGTCCAAACGGTTTCAGACTATATTCATGTAGTTGCATTTCTTTTTCAAAAGCTTCCTGTTGATCCTCATCGACTACAATCAGCAAACCTCCGCTGGTTTGCGGATCGGCAAGTATAGCTTTTTGTTTTTCGGTGATGGCAGATATTTTAGAGCCATAACTATCCCAGTTGCGCGTGGTGCCACCCGGCATACTCTTTTGCTCAAGGTAATGATCCAGAAAATTGAATACCGGTACTTTGCTGAATTCTATTTGTGCACAAAGCTCACTGCCTTCGCATACTTCACACAAATGGCCGAGCAGACCAAAGCCTGTGACATCCGTCATGGCACTTACATAGGGTAACTTGCCAACTTCAGCGCCCAGCCAGTTCAGTGTAAGCATACTGTCTACGGCTTGCTGGTAATGCGCCTGTTGTACTATTCCTTTTTTCTGTGCTGTGGTAATTATACCTATACCCAGTGGTTTGGTTAAATATAGCAATGAGTTTGCTCTAGCCGTATCGTTGCGTTTAAGGTGTTCCTTCTTCACCTTTCCGGTAACAGCCAGACCAAATACAGGTTCCGGACAATCAATGCTATGTCCACCCGCTAAAGGCATTTCAGCTTCCAGGCAAACTTTGCGACTTCCTTCCAATACTCCTTTGGCAACTTCGGGCGGTATTTTATTTATAGGCCAGCCCAGTATAGCAATTGCCATAAACGGTTCACCACCCATAGCATATATATCGCTGATGGCATTCACAGATGCAATGGCTCCGAAGGTAGCAGGGTCATCTACAATCGGCATGAAAAAATCAGTTGTACTTACAATGCAGGTTCCATCGCCCAGGTCGTATACAGCAGCATCGTCTTTCGATTCATTGCCCACGAGCAACTCTGGAAAAATGGTTTTAGGCGTATCGGAGTGAAGAATGGTTTCCAGCACGGCCGGAGAAATTTTACATCCACAACCCGCACCATGACTGTATTGTGTAAGTTTGATTGATTCCATACTACAAAGTAAATGTATCGGTAAACTATATCGAAATTAATTTTTTCAGTGAATCAGGATGATGACGTTGCAGAGTACCACGCTATATTTCAGTTTGTTTCTGCTTGCTGTATTAACGCTGCCGCAAAAGCATCTATATCTTTCCCATTCCAGGGAATCGGAGTTTTAACGCGTTGTTTTTTTCGCACCAGTCCGTTGGTATAGGCTTTATCGTAATAGGTGAGAAGTATATCAATAACCGAAGCCATATCGTTTTGCAACAGCTTGTCGCGTGCAGCATTAAAATGTTGTCCGCCTAATTTTTTTGTTATCTGTGTCATGGCTTGCAGAAATAAATCTTTATCAGCAGCGCCATATTCATTCACCAGTCGCTCGATGCGAATGGATTTATCAACGTCAATTTCTACAATAGGACTGCCGTTCATTTGTCGCCATAGACCTTCCGGAAGAAAAATTTTTCCGACCGCGATCGATTCATCTTCAATCCATACTCTCTTTGAAAGATCAAGCTTATTAATTTCTTCGAAGAGATCATTTTGAAATTGTTCGGTAGTGGGCTGAGGCGGTAACATGAGTCCGCCAAAAGCAGAGCCTTTGTGTGAAGCGAGATGTTCGAGATCGATGATTTGTTCGCCTAGCTTTTTCAGGGCGCGCAGAATTTCACTTTTACCGCTGCCGGTATTACCACTGATAACAATCAGTTGCATCGGCAGTTTGTACGACTCCAATGCTTTGGCGCGATAGGCTTTATACCCTCCGGTAAGCTGATGCGTTTTAACACGCGCCATACCTGCAAACTGACAGAAGTTGGAAGAGCGCATACCACCGCGCCAGCAATGTACCAGGATTTCCTTTCCAACTTTTTCAGTTTCGGTAATGATATCAAGAAGTCGCGGACCTACTAATCGGAAACCGGTTCGGATAGCTTCCTGTTGTCCTTTCTGTTTATAATCTGTACCAACTGCTATACGCTCGGCATTGTTTAATATAGGTATATTTAGTGCTGCCCGTATATGACCTTGCTGATACTCACCTTCCGAGCGCACATCCACCACCGGAAGTTGCGCACGAAGTTTCAGAAAGTCATCAATAGAAAGCTGCATGGTGTGGTGTAAAGCTGTTAGCCCCAACCGTTAAAACTACACAAGCGCGCAGTCAATGACAATGCCAGTCAAATCAATTATCGGAAAAATTAACCGAGAAAGCTGTGTTGATCCCGATGCGGAAACCATAATCCATATACTTGCCATCCTGGAATGACGCAACAGCTTCCAAACGGAAGATGCGAAGTATACCATCAATAGAATAACCAAGCTCAGTATAATTCTTTGATGTTGGTGTGGCGAGGTAATTCACAAAAACATTTTCACTCACACCGGCCATGCGTACCAATGGAAAACTTGTAACCAGGAACCTGCGGAAATGGTAGTGTACATTACCCGCGAAGTATCGATCGCTGGTGCTATAGGTATAGTAGTCCAGCAAACGGAAACTGCCCACGGGATCTGCAGTAGCAAAAGGTGTTTGATTACCCAGAAAATGTTTGAAGTCCATGAAGTACATTTTGTTCGACTGCAGGAAAGCCCCTCCACGCAACGCCAGGTCTACATGCCCGCGGACACCAATGTTGAATTCATGTTTCACGCCCAGCTCTACACGATCATAGTCAACATCGCTTTCCAGTATATCCGGGATGCCCCGATGATACTCTGCCGTGAATGTTGGCGATGAGTTGCCGATTTCATATTTCTTTCCGTTACGTATCTGGTACTTCAGCCAGGGCCGTGCTGATATTTGTAACGAACCGATTAAAGCATTGTGAATACCAAACCCGGTAAATGGTAATTCTTCACTATAAGGCATGTTGCTGGTATATCCTTCTACACTTTTTCGATCAATCAGTTTGTCATTCGTAGTGTTGGAGAGGAGGTAACGTCTGTTCATGGAAAGTCCTCCGCTTACCGTAACAAACTGACTCAACTTTCTGCGGTAATTCAAATCTATATACCTGCGCTCGTATAACTTCATCAGGTTTTTCTCCAGGAACAGCGTAGTGAGTGTATTTACGATCGGTAATATAGGTTCATCAGCATTGTATTGCTTAACGTAACGACCTCCTTCCAGCTCCAGCCTGTATTTGTTATTACGCAATTGAAATTTAAGATTACCGGAAGCCACCTCGCGTGAAAAGGCATAGCGAAAAGCAGGTGTAATGGTAAAACGTGTTTTGTTTGTATCCTGTAATATAGTTCCGAATGAAACTTTATATACGAAGTTCCATCCTTCCACCGTGTTAAAGCCGGGCATTGGAAAATGTATTTTGAAATTGGAATGCTTTGACACTTTATAGCTGTCACCGATCAACAGGTCCCACGGTTGAAAGCCCTTATGCTTTGAATCTTTCAGAGTGTCGCCTTCTTCTCTTCTGCGCGCAACGGCCGCCATACTATCGGATTTCTGATAGCCCTTAACTTCTTCCTTCGTAAGCGGCACCGGGCGGATAGAAGCCCAGTAAGTTGAATCTTTTTTATAGGCGCCACTGTCTACCTTAAATGTATTGTCTGAAATTACTTCGGGTTCTTTCTGTCGCTTCAGCTCCTGCTTCTCATACTCCTTCATCATCTTGTTCAGCTCCTTGCGGGTGATTTCTTTTCCGGATTCAAGTCGGGTCTGCAGCTGCTTCAGATTATCTGCTTCTTTGTTCTTCTTCGCGGGCGTTGAAGGTTTGTTCTCTGCTATCTTTTTCGCTTCTTCCTTTTGCACTTTTTCATCGATCACTTCCATCTTGTCATTATCAACATACAGTGCTGGATTCAGTTTGATTTTGTAGTCGCTGACAGTAGCCAGGTATTTAAACTCGGCTTCGAAACCAAATGCCCTGCCTTCTACTTTAAACTGATGCGACACGGGCATCCAAGCTTTGTCTTCTATAGGGGCATATATAGCTTTGATATATACCTGTATACCCATTTTGCTCGTGTTGATGTCGAGACTGTGAATGCTCCACCAGCCTTCCACAATGTTGATCACGCCCTCCACTACATTATCGCCTTTTAAACGCGGTGTTACTTTTATCTTGCTTACTTCATAGTTGCGATCCTGAAACGTGCCGAGGTATTCAAATTTATAGTACGAAAATGCTTTGGGTGCAAGGGGAGAGATAGTGCCTTGTATCTCCGGTTCGTAAAAGCTTCCAAATATATACTGATTAGGCGATGTGTTGTTGTCTTTGCCATCGCTGCGGATGGAGATAACTTTCTCTTCAAATTTATTCGGGCGTGTGTATTTAACTTCGCTTACCGATTCGGATATATATACACGGTTCTTTTCGATGCCTTCTTTCTGCAGCGCGCGCTTGGCCAGCCACGGGTAATCTTTAAGTTTGCCGGCACCCTTTATATATACTCGTGCAGTATAGCTGTCCAGCTGCTGCCGATGGTACTTTGCCTTGGCTATAGCTTTCCGCATAATGGTATAGGCCGGGTCTTCGTTACCATCCTGCACAACAACGGTTGGTAATACAGTAGCTTGTGGTTTGAGTGTTACATTGACCGTAACAAAAGTTTTATCTACATCGATGATGCGCACCTGTGTTTCGTATCCGAGAAACTGGTATATAATTTCATAATGACCGGAGTCGAGTGCTACTTCGTATGTGCCGTTTTCATTGGCGGTGGTACCCGATCCGTTTTGTTTTACAAAGATAGATGCAAAGGCTAAAGGCTTTCCGGTTTCATCGGTTATGGTACCCCGTATGCCCTGGGCGAAAAGCAAAGCGGAAGGGAACGCAGTTAACGCAACAAGAAATGTAACACGCACTGCGTGCAGTACAGCAGATGCCAACCGTGTGTAAAATTGCATGTATACTAAAAGGGTTTAATCCTGGTAAAAGCCCTTCGCACGAATCATCTCCTCTACCACATCGGGAACAAGATAACGCACGGATTGTTTATTTCTGATGCAGTTCCGTATAAAAGTAGCTGAAATGTCGAGCAAGGGAGCTTCTACAAACGTAACGTTAGGATGCGAATGAAGTTCTGAAAGTTGCACGTTAGGTCTGCGATACACATAAAGTCCGTAGTCTTCCAGTATACGTTCGTAATTTTTCCAGCGGGTAAACGAAGCCAGGTTGTCTTCGCCCATAATTATTTTAAACTCCTTATCGGGAAATTTCTCGTGCAGGTGTACCAGCGTGTGAATGGTATAGCTTGGCTTGGGAAGGTGAAACTCTATATCCGATACTTCGAGGTTGAAATTGTTGAAGATGGCAGCGCGCACCATATCATAGCGATCGAACTCATGCAATAAACCTTTGCTGGGCTTGAACGGATTTTGGGGTGATACCACAAACCACACTTTTTTAAGATCGGTGGTTTCTGCCATGAGGTTGGCAATGATAAGATGCCCCATGTGAATGGGATTGAACGAGCCGAAGAAGAGTCCGATTTTCATGCGTTAACAATAAACTCTACAGTAAAGATGTCGAGTTTTGCATACATCGTGAAACTTCTGAAACCGGAATACAAAGACTGTATTATTTATTTTTGAAATCGTTGTACAGTTGTTGAGCTTCTGCCAGCGATTTGTCCAGGTTCTCATTGACCAATACTATATCAAAATGATCCTGGAAAGACATTTCAAAATTAGCTTTGAACAGTCTGCGCGAAAGGCTTTCTGGAGATTCAGTACCACGATCGTTCAACCGTTCTTTCAATACTTCGATGGATGGTACTTTTACAAATATAGCGATGGCTTTATCACCGAAATATTTTTTCAGATTTAGTCCGCCCTTTACATCTACATCAAAGATCACATCTTTTCCTTCGTTCCAGATGCGTTCGATCTCTGACTTGAGCGTACCATAAAAATTACCGGCATATACTTCTTCCCACTCAATGAAGTCATCGTTATCGATATGATGTTTGAATTCTTCCGGTGTCAGAAAGTAATAATCTTTACCATGCTGTTCAGTGCGTCCGCGTTTATCACGGGTGGACGCAGAGATAGAAAATCCGAGGTCAGGATTTGTAGCGAGCAGGTGTTTAACGATAGTAGTTTTTCCGGAGCCTGATGGCGCTGAAAAAATAATTGCTTTACCAGCCATTAACTCGCCAGATTATTAATCACTTTGGTTTTAATGTCATCCACTAATTCCTGTGGTGCATCTTGACAGCATTTTGTTTTCAGGAGCTGCCGTATAGCGACTTCCAAATGATAATTCTTGTAACACGGCATACATTCCTCTAAATGATTTTTGAGGAAATGTTCTTTTTGTTCGGGAGTTGCTTCACCATCTAAAATGACTTGAAGCATTTTGAGGCATTCGTTCTTCTCTGGACAATCTTGCTTCATCTTGCTCGGATCGGGGTTGCTCATGATCTATGCGGTTTTATAACCCATTTGTTTAGCGTACTCACTAAGTTTTTCTTTCAGCAGGTTGCGTGCCCGGTGAAGTCGGCTTCGAACTGTTCCGATAGGTATATCCAGAATCTTCGCCATCTCTTCATATTTAAAACCTTCCAGGTCGCATAAAATTATCACTGTTCTGAAATCAACATCAAGAGCGTTGAGGGCATTTGATATCTCATCACCGATCATATCTTTAAGCGCCTCCACACGCAGATCGGGTGTTATTTGCCGGTCAACCTCCTCCGAATTGTAATAGCTCTCTACTTCCTGATAATCTACTTTCGAAGGCTCTTTGCTCTTCTTTCGATAATCATTGATGAAGCTGTTTTTTAAAATTCGAAACAGCCATGCTTTAGCATTAGTTCCTTTCTGAAAAGATTCAATAAAGCGATATGCTTTCAGATAAGTATCCTGCAATAAGTCTTTGGCGTCATCGGCATCAAGCGTGAGCCTGTAAGCAAAGTTATACATGGAGTTAATGTGGGGCATAAACTCTCCATGAAAGATGGTTTGCTTTTCAGCTTCTGTATAGTTTTGTTTTGGACTGTTCTCTTCTAATTCCATGCGGTCTTAAAAATAAGCAAAATTCACGTTCCTTTATACGGCAAATTTAAATGTGGAATAATCTCCCTAAAGAAAAGCGTGAACAATATCTTTTGCTGCACCAACATAAAAGGTAAATAAAAAAGCTGGCCTCGAAAAGAAGACAGCTTTTTAAAGAAAAATATTTGATTAAAATCAACGACTCGCTACCATTCCAAATGATTTTACCAGGTTAATGAACTCAATGCGATAACCTTCTTTATCAACACCGCGGGCGCCCTGCGCAAGTTGTACTACATCATCGTAAGTATAGTTCTTGCTATATTCTGATTCTCTCAGCAACATACCGAAGGCTGCGACTGATGCTGACCAGCGAAAGTTATCGGATGTTTTTGCCAGCGCAATGTTACTGTCCTGTAAAGGATGTACAATTAATTTACTCACATCTTCATCGGGTTTCTTATAGCGCAGTTTGATCGTCATCAACTCATCTGATTTTTTAGCAGCAGGATCAATCTTGGTAGTCTGGTATTTTAGTTCATCGATCTTGAAGAATTCACTTTCAACACCTACCGGTATAATTTCATACAACGCAGTGACTGTATGCCCGGAGCCAAGTTCGCCTGCATCCTTCTTATCGTTGTTGAAATCTTCGCTCTTCAGCATTCTGTTTTCATACCCGATAAGACGATATGCTTTTACATGTGCTGGGTTAAATTCAATCTGCAGTTTTACATCTTTGGCAATGGTAAAGAGTGTTCCGCCAAATTCATTTACCAATACTTTACGTGCTTCTGTAATGTTGTCTATATAGGCATAGTTGCCATTACCTTTATCAGCCAGTGTTTCCATTTTGGAATCTTTATAGTTGCCCATACCATAGCCCAGCACCGTTAAGAATATACCTTCCTGGCGTTTGGCTTCGATCAAACGTTCCATCGATGCATTGCTTGATTCGCCAATGTTAAAGTCGCCATCGGTAGCAAGTATAACCCGGTTGTTGCCGCCTTTTTTGAAATGTTCACGCGCAGTTGCATACGCGAGATTTATACCGGCACCACCGGCTGTCGATCCTCCGGCTTCGAGACGATCGAGCGCTTCAATGATTTTCTTTTTCTCTGCACCTGAGGTTGGTTCAAGTACAAGCCCTGCAGCACCGGCATATACCACTATAGCAACATGATCTTGCGGACGAAGTTCTTCTACCAGCATTTTAAAAGAAGACTTTAACAAAGGAAGTTTATTGGCTTCATCCATGGAGCCTGATACATCGATGAGAAATACGAGATTGGATGCCGGTAAATTTTCAGTCGGTATCTTTTTCCCCTGCAAACCTATATGTACCAGTTTATGTTTGGCATTCCACGGAGCAGATGATATTTCAGTTATAACTGCAAACGGATCATCACGCTTCGGTTGTTCATAATCGTAATCAAAATAGTTTACCATCTCTTCAATGCGCACAGCATCTTTAGGCGGGCGATTGCCATTGTTAATGAACCTGCGAACGTTACTATACGATGCGGCATCAACATCGATGGAGAAAGTTGAGAGCGGGTTGCGTATAGCATCGTGAAATATATTCTCGTGTATAGCATCGTACTCTTCGGTGTTCCATTCAGGTTCTTTATAGTCTTCTGCTACAATGGGAGCCGCTTGCAGTTCATCAGAAGTATATCCAACGTTTGCCTGTTTTGCTTTTGAGCGATACGCTCTCTTTTGTGTTACACCGTATGCTGTAACAATCACTTCATCGAGCTTCTGCGCATCATCTTCCAACACAACATTCAGGGTATCGGCCGTTCCGATCTTCATTTCTTTGGACTTCAATCCTATAAATGAAAACACCAGCGTACCGCCTTTTGCTGGTATTGTGATTTTATATATACCCGCATGATCTGTTACCACTGCCGTAGTAGTTCCTTTGAGTATAACTGTTACTCCCGGCAAGGGACTTCCATCTTTGGCATAGGTTACCTTGCCGGTAATAATGCGCGACTCAGGCGACACAAATGCTGTACTGAATATTATCAACGCAGCGACTATCCAGATATATTTTTTCATAACCCGTATATTTTGTTTTGCCTGTGAGATGCAGTTTGTAAAAAGATTCCATAAGCCAGTTGGAATTTTTTTTCTATTTTTCAAACGAACATGTCTGCTTCCAAAGTCCATAAGTCATTAACCGATGCCGACCTCCTGCTGGAATACAGGCGTTATGGTGAGCTTGCTGTGCTGGGGGAACTATATGACCGCTATATGTCGCTGGTATACGGTGTGTGTCTGAAGTACCTGAAAGACAGAGAAGAAAGTCGCGATGCTGTGATGCAGATATTCGAAAAACTCGTGACCACGTTAAAAGAACATGAGGTCGAGCATTTCAAAAGCTGGCTTTACGTTACTGCCCGCAATTACTGCCTGATGCAACTGCGGGCCGGTAAAGGAAAAAAATTCGAAGAAATATCGCCTTCCGTTATGGAAAACGATACGGTTTTTCATCTGGATGAAGAGCCTGAAATCGAGGCAAATCTTAGTAAATTGGAAAAGTGCATGGATACGCTGGTAGTTGAACAGAAACAGTGTGTTCAGTTGTTTTATTTGCAGCAGAAGTGCTACAAGGAGATTGTGCAGCTCACGGGCTATGACGATAACAAAGTGAAGAGTTATATACAGAATGGTAAACGAAATCTGAAGATCTGCATGGATCAACATGGCTGATTTGCAAAACGATATTGAACGATACCTGAAAGGTGAACTGACACCGGCTGAGATGCACGCGCTGGAACGGAAAGCATTAAGCGATCCATTCCTGGCAGAAGCGTTGGAAGGTGCCAGTAGTATACCGACTGGTGAACTGGAGGCTGACCTTCACACGCTTCAGGCATCGCTAAAGGAACGTGTACAATCGCCACGGGAAAAAGTTATACCGATGTGGGCGTGGCCCATGCGTATTGCTGCAGGCTTGGTATTACTGGCCGTATCCGGATTTGTGATATATAGTTTATTGCAAAAAGATTCTTCACATGATCTCGCGGTGAATAAAGAAACTGTTGCCCCTGCAGAGAAGAAAACGGAAGAAAAGAACTCTGAACAAGATATAGATAAAGATATACCTGCGGAGCAACCTAAATCGATCGAACAATCAGCGGGTAGTAACGCTGAGCAAAAAGTTATACCCGGGAAAGTTACTCCGGGTGAGCAGGAATATATAGCAAAGTCACCAGCAGTGCAGCCACAGCCCGTACAGGAAGCCGTTACAACGGAGACGGTAGAGCAAATGGCAGCAGCACCTGTTGAGCAGCCGGTGGCTGATGAAGTAGTGGCCGATAGATTTGACGAACCTGAAGTGAGCAAAGCTATAAAAGAGAACGAACCGGTAGCAGCAACACCGATACGAGCACGTGAGGCAAAAGTAGAATTGAAAAAACAAGATGCCGGGTTTGCTTATAGATCGCAAGTTGCTGATACACTTGCATACGGTAATGCAGTGAAAAAATTAGAGCCTGCCATGAACGGCTATATATCCGGTACACGTGTCATTCGCGGGCAGGTACGATCTGCCGAAGAGGGTGTAGGATTGCCCGGTGTAAACGTAATGGTAAAAAACAGCAATGTAGGTACCGTAACGGATATGCAGGGTAATTATGAATTAACGACAGAGAATGCAAAAGATACCGAGCTTGTTTTCTCCTTCATCGGTATGGAGAGTAAAGAAGTAGAGGCTACTGCCGATAAAGTTGATGTAGAAATGCAGCAGGATGTGTCGCAGCTCAGTGAGGTGGTAGTGGTTGGTTATGGTGCCGAAAATATAGCACCGGATGAAAAACCTACTATTGAGTTTGCTACTCCGCACGGAGGACGGATAGCCTATAAACAATATCTCGAAAAGAATATCAAGTACCCGGAGCTGGCGCTTCAAAATGAAATAGAGGGTAAAGTAACAATACAATTTACCGTNNATTAAGGCCGGTCCGAAATGGACCGCTACGAAGCGTGACGATGAAGTGGTGAAGGATAAAGTAAAGGTGCGGCTGAGGTTCAGGTTGCCGAAGAAAAAGAAGTAAGAAGTAATTCTTTCCAGATATATATTAAACTAATAGGCCCGCAGGTGCGGGCTTATTAGTTATATAGTGTTGTAGTGTATTACGATTTAAGTTCTATGCTGCCATCAAATTCGTGGCAGGCTTCTGCGCAATGCTCGCATACCTCTGCGCAGTGCTGGCAGTGGTCATGATTATGCTTGCGGCATTCTTCTGCGCACATGCGACAGGCTTCTTCACAAACGCGCAGATAGCTTGGTAGTATTTCAGAGTCGCGTTCCATAAAACGGGCGGCCTGCACACAGATCTCGGCACACTCACGACTCAACTCTATACAGCGTGTCATAATGTTTACTTCACGTTCCTGCAGCGAAGCAGTAGCACAGGTTTCGCAGGCAATAGCACACTCCAGCAGCTCGCGAACCATTGGGTTGTTGGACTCTGGTGAGTGCGGACGATAGTTCATTTTCTTGTTGTCTTTCATGGTAAATGTATTTTTTTGATTGGTAATGTTTTTGTCTGGGACAACGGTAAGTGATTAAAAAACTATTCCATGAAAATGATTCTATAGCCTGGCATGGATTTTTGTAACGATGCTGGAAACGATTTACAAGTATGGAAAGAATAAAAAACGGAGATTCTATTGTGTATAGAAACAGAGAGGGGATAGTATACGGACGCCCGCGTGAAATTAAATCAAGAGGTCTTATCTATACCATTCGCATAGGCGATGAGTATATAAAAGCACTGCCCAGTGAATTGTCGTTAGCAACCAAGCATGATTAAGCTCTTAACAATACCATGCGCACCTGCTGGTACAATGCTAAATGTCAACTGAACTTATAGGAATTGCTGCTGGTGTGTGCACGGCTATATCGTTGCTGCCGCAGTTGATAAAGATTATCCGGGAGAAGGAAGCCCGAAATATATCCTTGTTCTACCTGGTAATTCTGCTGGCGGGGCTATCGCTCTGGATCTGGTATGGCATTCTTCGCGAAGATTTACCGATCATCGTAACCAATGTTACTTCCATTGTGCTGAATGTAGCCATTATCATTCTGGGTATCCGGTATAAACGCAAGGAAAGTTAGCGGTATACTGACCTGGCAATATAAATCAGGAGAACAGGCTGATCGATGTGATAACCTGTTCTCTTAATTTGTATTGATAATTATACCAGTGATGCATCGAGGCTGATGTCGGTATTCAGTAGTTTGGAGATAGGACAGTTCTCTTTGGCATCTTTAGCACTTGCATCGAATTTCTCTTTCGATATACCCGGAACTTTGGCTTTGAGTGTAAGTTCAGATTTTGTGATCGCACCATTGTCCAAGGTGATGGTGCAGTCAGTAGAGAGTTCGTCTGCAGTGAAGCCTGCTTCCTGTAGCACAAAGCTGAGTTTCATGGTAAAGCATCCGGCATGTGCGGCTGCAATCAATTCTTCAGGGTTGGTTCCAACGCCTTCGGCAAAGCGGGAGTTGAACGAGTATTGTGTTTTGCTTAACACAGTGCTTTGAGTGGAGAGGTGGCCTTTGCCATCTTTACCAGAGCCATTCCATACGGCAGTTGCTTTTCTTTTCATGAGCATTTATAGTTTATGAGTAAACGAAATGTAAAAGTTATCGGGATCGAGCAGCGTTTAGTGACTCACGCTAAATTTAGAAATGAAATCGAACTATACCACACGTTATTTTTATACCGGTATAAAGTTCTTGTTAAGAATATTTTTTTTGATGCGTATAGTATCGCGTGACCCGGTGCTGCCGTTCACTTCTAAACCTCAAGGAAGGTAAAATGAAGTGTAGCGGGAGGGTTGAAGTTTGAATTTATACCGATGCTATATATAACTGATGCCTTCATAATTATATGCGGCTCATATTTGGTATGCCAAAATCAATTTGGCTATCTTTCATAGTATAGAGTAGCTGAAAAAATAAACTTTTGCAAAAATCGTTTACACGGAATGAAATTTCACAAGACTCGACTCTTCCAAAAATACTCCGTTTCATTTGGCTGTAATACCACCTTTTGTTCTGAAACGAGAAGGCGAGTGGTGAATTTATCTATCTTTGCAACCGTTTTCGAGTGGTTTTTTAAAACATTCGGGTTTAAACAATTCATCAACTGATTTCTAAAATTTTAATCTATGGCATACATTGAACCGGCCCCGCTTAAGGATAAAGAGAATCCCTTCGAGGCTATGATGTCGCGCTTTAAAGTGGCTTCTGAAATTCTTGGACTGGAAGAAGAGATCTATAACGTTTTGAAGAATCCGGCCCGACAAGTGATCGTATCACTGCCGGTAACGATGGATGATGGAAGCATCAAAGTATTTGAAGGTTATCGTGTCATCCACTCCACTATACTTGGTCCTTCCAAAGGAGGAATTCGCTTCGATCCGCATGTAAACCTCGATGAAGTAAAAGCACTTGCTGCGTGGATGACCTGGAAGTGTGCTGTAGTAGATATACCTTATGGTGGTGCTAAAGGCGGTGTAACATGCAACCCGCGCGAAATGTCTACCGGAGAAATTGAACGTTTGATGCGTGCCTATACGCAGGCGATGGTTGATGTGTTTGGACCGGACCGAGATATACCTGCACCGGATATGGGAACAGGACCGCGCGAGATGGCGTGGCTCATGGACCAGTTTTCGCGTAACCAGGGAATGACTACGCATGCTGTTGTAACCGGTAAACCACTTGTACTGGGAGGCTCACTTGGAAGAACAGAAGCAACCGGCCGCGGAGTGATGGTATCGGCGATGGCTGCGATGGAGAAACTCAAGATCAATCCCTACAAAGCAACATGTGCCGTACAAGGCTTTGGTAACGTAGGTTCCTGGGCTGCACGACTGCTGCACGAACGTGGTTTGATTGTACAAGCTGTGAGCGATCTTTCGGGTGCATACTATAATGAAAAAGGTATGGACATTGAACAGGCTGTGAAATATAGGGATACGAATAAAGGATCGCTCGAAGGTTTTAATGGTGCCGAGAAAATCAGCAATGAAGAATTACTTACTTTACCCGTTGATCTGCTGGTGCCGGCAGCAACGGAAGATGTAATTACCAGTTCAAATGCATCCAACATAAAAGCGAAGCTGATTGTGGAGGGAGCCAACGGACCAACTTCATCCCGAGCTGATAGTATCATTAATGAAAAAGGAATTGTTGTGGTGCCGGATATCCTCGCGAATGCTGGTGGTGTTACCGTGTCTTATTTCGAGTGGGTACAAAACCGCTTAGGCTATAAATGGACAGCCGACCGTGTAAACCGCAGAAGCGACCGGATCATGAAAGATGCTTTTAACAATGTGTATAAAACTGCGCAGGAGTATAAAGTGCCGATGCGTATTGCTGCATACATGGTAGCGATCGACAAGGTGTCAAAGACATACAAGTTCCGCGGAGGATACTAAGCGTTAGATTACACGAAAGATTCAGAAATACCGGAGCTGTAATTTCTCGCTTTCGTGAAGCGCTATCCCGGAAATCACACTAAATTTGCACAGCAAGTCTCACACACTTGCTGTGTTTTTTATTTTTTAACCGAACTATACGCACTAAACTATAACTATCATGACCATTCACCGCGAGGGCCGCATATTACTGTTCGTATTACTTATCATTCTTTTTGCATTGAACTGGGCTGTGTTCTATTTTTTCCCTACCAGTGCTCTGGTGCAAAACAGTGTTATACTGTCCAGCGTGATCTTTTACCTGATAATCCTTCAGTTCTTCAGAAACCCGATCTTCACCATTACAAAAAATGAGAAGCAGGTACTGGCTCCGGCCGATGGAAAAGTAGTGGTGATCGAGGAAACCGAAGAAACTGAGTATCTGAAAGGAAGAAGAAAGCAGATTTCCATTTTTATGTCGCCGGTTAACGTGCATGTTAACCGTATGCCGGTGGGTGGCATCATCAGCTTCTATCGCTACCATGCCGGTAAATATTTAGTAGCATGGCACCCGAAGTCAAGCACGGAGAATGAAAGAACAACGGTTGTGGTAAAGACCAAAACGGGAGCAGAGATACTCTTCCGCCAGATAGCCGGAGCACTTGCACGCAGAATTAAATGCTATGTAAAAGAAGGGCAGGCGCTGGAGCAGGGTGAGGAATTCGGCTTCATCAAGTTCGGCTCTCGTGTAGATATATTTCTACCGCTCGACACGAAAGTTACCTGCAAGATCGGTGATGTTACGAAAGGCGGCAGAACAGTTATCGCTGAATTAAATTAATCATTCTTAAAATGTTACATGCTTCCGCATGGCACCGGAAGAGCAGGCTATACATTTAGCTGTTGTAAACAGTAGCACCCTGCTGCATACTGCTGTTTTTACTATAAATATGGTACATAAAATATAGTGTTGGCGCTGTAAAATACGCAGCCGCTAACACTCGTTACTATGGTAATAATAGCTATTTTTAAAAAGCTTTAATTAAGCACCACCTCAACTAAGTCACCTGTAAAATTTTTTCCCCTTTTCATGAAGTCATCCGGTTCAATCAAATTTTCTTCCGCTCGTAATGATTTTTTTGCGACCCTGAATCAGCGTGTGAATGAGTATTTCAAAAGCAACAACATATCCCGCTATGCAAACTGGGAGATGAAGGTTAAGACGGCCTGCATGTTCCTGATGTATTTGGCGCCCTATATCCTCATGTTAACCGGTGTTGTTACCAACGTGTGGCTTATGCTGGGTCTTTGTATAGTAATGGGTTGTGGCCTGGCGGGTATCGGCCTATCGGTTATGCACGATGCAAACCACGGAGCATACTCCAACAAGAAATGGGTAAATCAATTACTGGGTTATTCACTCAATGTAGTAGGTGGAAATGCTTTTAACTGGAAAGTTCAGCACAACGTATTACACCATACTTATACAAACGTTCATGATGTAGATGAAGATATCAGCCCGCGTGGTGTACTGCGCATGACACCGCATAGCGACTGGAAGATGATTCATAAGTTTCAGCATATATATGCGTGGGTACTTTACGGGTTAATGACTTTTGTATGGGTATTTATAAAAGACTTTGTTCGTATAGTACGCTATCAGAAAGACGGTCTGGTGAAAAANNGTTATACCTATGTTTATACTTCCTATAGGTGTTAACGGCTGGCAGTGGTTCGCCGGATTCTTTGCCATGCACTATGTAGCCGGATTTATACTGGCCGTAATTTTTCAACCGGCTCACGTAAATGAAGGAACAGAATATCCGCTGCCGAATGAAGAGGGCAGACTTGAAAACAACTGGGCTATACATCAGTTGCATACGACTACAAACTTTGCACAGGAGAACAGAATCCTTTCCTGGTATGTAGGAGGATTAAATTACCAGGTAGAGCATCACCTGTTCCCGAATGTATGCCATGTACATTATCGGAGTATTTCTAAAATAGTAAAGCAGACTGCAGAAGAGTTTGGACTTCCCTATAAATCAGAACCTACTTTTATCGGTGCCCTGGCCAGCCACGGAAAACTGTTGAAAGAACTGGGAAGAAAACCTGAACCGGCAATAGCAGAACTTACTCCGGCTCTATAGGAACCGGAGTCCTATTTTTGCTCCCCACCACCACTTGGTGTTAATATCGTCACTACCGGTGCTTTCTGAAAAGAAGTGCGGCTTGTAACCGGTAAATATATCCGGGTAATTCTGGTAGGTAACATCCGTAACATAGGCATTCAACGTTACACCGGCAGTAATCGACATCTTTCTGGCAAACTGGTAATCAACACCTATATATAGTTTGTTGATCATGTTTATGGCATCCGTCCAACTGCCTTTTACAACCTGGTTGGCAGTAAGGTCTACGTTCAGATATAGTGTATTTGAAAGTCGCGGAGCAGTTCCCAGACCATAACCAAAGGTCCATATAGTTTCGGAGTCGTTAAATGTTTCCGGCTTGGCCCCCGCGGTAAATATATTGTAGAACTTCCTCACACCCGTGCGAAAGGCAACGTTGGTATAAAAAATCTCATCAGCCGATAGTTCTATTTTGTGATAACCACCCCGGCTTGCAAAAGTTAAGAAGCCTATAGGAACTCCCTTCACACTGTCCGTTATATTCACCAGTCCGAATTGCAATCCTTTTACTTTAGTAGCGTAGTTAACAAGACCAACTTGCGTTCCGGTTACTGTTCCTCCTGCCAGATTTAGTATACCTGATACCTGCGCGCCTTCTACATCATGTGCAGCAAAGTTTACCAGGCCGGCTACCTGCGCTCCATCGTTCATAGAGCCTGCTGTAAAATTGAGTAAGCCTGCTACCTGTGTAATACTGGCATTGCGCGTTGAAAAATTAAAAAGTCCGGCTACGCTCGGACCTTCCTGTTTTCCCATCGTGGCGTTACCCAGGCCACTGACTCGTGCTCCCTTCGAATCCCGCAGACCAAAATTCAGCAACCCGGCTAGCGCTACGGTGTTAGTGGTATCAACATTGAAGTTGAGCATACCGGCAATTTGTACACCCGTAGTCTTTCCTAAATTTCCGTTAACCAGGCCAGCAACCTGCACACCGTTTGTTTCACCAGCCACACCGTTGGCGAGGCCTGCTATCTGCACACCATGTACATTGCCACCAACAGCATTAAAGTATCCACCGATCTCCAATTTCTCTGTACCCTTTGAATAACCACCGAACAGGTTGAGTGAGTAATCGTTTATAATGTTACCGCTCAGCTTGTGATTTGTACCAATAAAGGGAACCACTGAAAACTGAAAATGACGATGCAGTGTATCGTCAATGTTTATCATGTTTATAGCTTGTACCGTGGCGCTCTTCGTCATGAGCCAGAATCGCTTTATCTTCCTCCCGACACTGTCCGCCAGTGCATTAAATTTTTCCTTGTCGATTTTTATAGGCACGTTCAGCAGTCCTTTCCCATCTCCCTTTACCATCACTACAGTGTCTGCATAGTTTAATTTTTTTACCGCGAGACTTATTTCTTCGTTGGATGGTTTCGGAATTTCAAGCTGAAAAAATCCATAGGCATCGGTAACTGCAGATGACAATGAGACAGGGTCATATATACTTACGTTTTTCAGACGCTCGCCTGTAGCTTCATCTATAATATACCCGCTGACTTTCCGTGTATCTTTTGGAGTGTTATCAGCTTTTGTCAGGATAATGTGTTTTCTCCGCTCTTTATACTGAATGCTTCCTTTAAAAAGATAGTCTAATACTTCGCGTACAGTTTTGTTGGAAGCCTCGTATGAAATGAGCCTGTTGGCATCCAGTATATTTGAATTATAGGAGAATGTAAATCCTGCAAGCTCCCCAATTCGTTTCAACGCAGAGGCTACTGTTTCCTGCTCAAAATTTACTGTGATAACACGTTCCAGTAAAGGAGTTTTCGGATCTTCAGCAACCTTTCCGGAAGTGAATTGCCATGCTATCAGAAAGGCGATCAGTAAAAATATTCTATTGGTTTTCACAACCCTGACCCTCCAAAACAATTTCTTTTCCTGTTTCCTTTACACTAAGATTTAAGGTCTCGGCAATTACCTGCGCGATCTCGTGAATATCTTCATTGTTGAAAGATACCGTGAGGTGACAGCTCTCGAGATTTTTATTGATGCGAATCTTGGTGTCGTAAACATTATTCAATGCATCTACTACCGAAACAAGGTCAGCATTGCTGAAACTAAAGAACTTCGTTTTGTACGACAGTACATTGTTCTCCGGTTGCTCGATGGAGAAAGTTTTCGTGTTCTTGTCGTAAACACCTTTGCCACCGGCTTTCAATTGTATACCGGCATTGTCATCAGTAAAGAACAGCACTTCTCCTTCTTCTACTACAACTTCTACAGTGTTAGACTCCGGGTACGCAGTTACATTGAAGGATGTACCTATATCGCGAATGAAAACTCCTTCGGCATCAACCAAAAACTTTTTGTCGTCCTGGTGATTGATGTTGAAGTATGCTTCTCCTTTCAGCTTTACTACGTGGCTTTTCTTTTTCTTATCGTAAGAGTATGTGAGCTTCGTTTGCTTGTTCAGAAAAACACCGCTGCCATCCGGAAGTGTATCGCCCTTTGTTTGCTTCTCGGCAACGACCTGTATCGGTTTTGTTTGCGTAGGACTTATACCACGGTATACAAAAAATCCTATACCGAGTATAACCAATATACTGGCTGCAATGCGCAGGTATAAAAATCGTTGCGGTGTATGCAGTGGTATCTCGCGTGCTTCATTTGGTTTATGAAGTTTTGAGCGAAGTTTACTCCACGCAGCATCGGTATCAAACTCCTGCCACTCTTTGATAGAAGAAGCCTTCACGAAAATTGTTCTGAACTGATCTATATATTTCCGATTGGCATCGTTTTGCAATTGCCATGACTCTATAAAGGCGTTCTCTTCGGGAGATGCTTCACCCGCCAGGTACTTGCCGATCAGTTCGTCAATATCGTTCGTGTTGTATTGCAAGGTCGTTAATTAAGAAATCCGTTCATCAGTACGATTAACAAGGGAAGATAATCCTTCAGCTGCTCGCGCATAATCTTGAGCGCTTTACCCATTTGGTTCTCCACCGTTTTAACAGAAAGATCAAGTTGCTCTGCTATCTCTGAATATTTCAATTCTTCAAAGCGGCTTAACTTAAAGATCAGCCTGCATTGCTGCGGCAGTCTTTCCATGGCTTCATATATCTTCGTCTCCAGTTCAGAAGCCATAACAGTCCGGGTAACAGACTCAACGCTTTTTTCTGCTACAGCCAATTCTACCGCTGCATGTTGTTGTTTAATCTTTTCGTGTTTTAACACATTGAGACAAGCGTTACGCACCATCGCATAGAGATATGGTTTTACTGCTGTACGTATCTCCAGGTTCTCACGCTTCTCCCACACCGAAAGAAAAGTTGATTGTACAATCTCTTCGGCCTCGTCACGATTCTGAACGAACGTGTACGCGTAATTACAGAGGGGTTGATAGTAGGTTCTGAATAACATTTCAAAAGCAGTTATATCGCCCGTCTTGAGCAACGCTGGTGTTACTTGCTGTTCCGTAAATTCCACTGCTTTTGCGAATTCTTTTAACAGCGAAATTTACGGTTTTAAGACGTTTAGGTTATGACAATCGGAAAAAGATTTACCCCTATGCCGGTAAAAGAATTTCAGAAGGATTCTCCGATCCAGAAAATGTTATCTGATTCGATGGTGATAAGCCCATCGATGGATGCTGTAACGTGTTCACCTTCAGAGATTAGTCCGGTGAGTGTAAATTTTTGAGAATCATTCTGTGGATGAATCAGGAACGATGTGCCGGCGGGTACCCATTTTTCGAAAGGATGCGTGTGAAGAGACCATTTACGGTCGTGATCCATCAAAACAATTTGTATCTGCGGAAAATTTTTAGCGAGGTGCAGTCTGTTTTTTACAGAACCCGTCATAATGTTGACCGCTGTATTTTTCGATGCAATTAAAAAATGAAGAGCATTCTCTAATGGATCTTCACCGGGTTGATAGGAGAGAACTTTTACAGGAGCCTGCTCGACTGTCTTGTCTTGTAATGCATGTACTTGTGTTGCTTCACCTGTCACTGCATCGATCTTGATTCCCCAATGCAATACTTCATCGAGTGCTGTATCGCATACCACTACCAAAGGTGCCCACTCCAGCAACGGTTCTGCAAGTTCAAACGACAATGCTTCGGCAATGAGTAATGCGGGTTCCTGACCTTCTTTTACAAAATGATGCGATGACATCTCCGAATAATTTAATTCAGTCTAAAAATAACGTATAACGGTTAACCATCCTGATAACGATTTGCAGATAACGGTTAAATTGCGACATTAATTATTTCGATATGCTATCAGCAACGCAGTGTTATAAAATATTTGATCAGAGCATTCAGGATTATCACGTACACGATCATGTAGATACGCCTATACATAATCCATATCCTACTGAGAGTTTTGAATTTTTATTATACGCTAAGAACTGGATCGATACTGTGCAATGGCACCTGGAAGATATAATACGGTTGCCGGATATCAACCCGACAGAAGGTATTCAGATCAAAAGAAGAATTGATAAGTCTAACCAGGACCGTACCGATATGGTAGAAAAGGTTGATGATTATTTTCTGGAGCAGTTCAAAAATGTAGTGCCACAACCCGGAGCGCGTATAAATTCAGAAACACCCGCGTGGTTACTCGATCGCATGAGCATTCTGATGCTGAAGATATACCACATGAAAGAGCAGACGGAACGCAAAGATGCAAGTGCCGAGCACAT
>DJFR01000173.1:30831-36981 GCA_002432545.1 Flammeovirgaceae bacterium UBA5867
CAGATGAAGATGTATAATGATGCATCGCTCAACCCGATGTTATACGGTCAGAAAAAATAGAGGAAGGTTTGAAGAAGAAGATACTTATACTTCGGTTCTCTGCCATGGGTGATGTAGCGTTACTCGTGCCGGTTGTCAGATCGCTGACAGCTGCTTACCCTGATGTTGAAGTGACCGTGGTGACAAGGCCGAAGTTCGGCCCCATGTTTTTTGACATGGAACGTGTTACCGTTTTTCCTGCGGATGTAGACTATACCTATACCGGTATATTTGGCATGCGCGATCTTTTTAGAAAACTGATGCGCAAAGGTCCGTATGATGTTGTGATGGATATGCACGATCATATCCGTACTAAAATTCTGCGGGCACTGTTTAAGCTTTTCGGTTCGAAAGTGGTTGTATTTGAAAAAGGCAGAGCAGAGAAAAAAGCATTCAGTCGTAAAGAGAACAAAATAACAACGCCACTGCCGCATACCGTAGAGCGCTATAGATTGGCGCTTGAGAAAGCAGGGTTTCCTTTCCAGATACAACGGGCGCCCTACATGTCGCTGGGCGAACCCATACAGAATGCATCGGGGTGGTTTGGCTATAAAAAATCAATGGAGTTAACCCGCTGGATCGGCATTGCTCCGTTTGCCATGCACAAATCCAAAATATGGCCGCTCGAAAATTACCCTGCACTGATCGAGTCTATTTTGCAGAAGACGCCTGCTAAATTCTTTTTGTTTGGCGGAGGCGAGAAGGAGATCAAATATTTTGAATCGTTGAAAGAAAAATTTCCGGAGCACTGCGAAGTAATTGCCGGTAAACTAAAGCTGCGCCAGGAGATAGCGTTGATGCAACACCTGGACCTGATGCTGTGTGTGGATTCATCTAACATGCACCTTGCAGCTTTATCCGGTATACCTTTGCTTTCCATTTGGGGAGGCACACACCCGGATGTAGGCTTTGGTCCCTATAATTATTCGTACGATACAAACATCATGCAGATAAGTCGTGAAGAGCTCGCATGCAGACCCTGCTCGGTATACGGAAGAGAAAAGTGTTTTCGCGGAGACTTTGCCTGTCTGAACCGTATCACTCCGGAGATGGTTTCTGACCGGGTGATGCAGCGATTTCAATAGATATACTATATATACTTATACTTCAGCGTAAGCGCTGTTCATTTTTATTTTTCATGAAGACTATTAACACGATCATTTTTGACCTGGGTGGCGTATTGATTGACTGGAACCCGCGCTACCTCTATCGCAAAATTTTTAAGACCGAAGAAGAAGTAACGTGGTTCCTGGAAAATATATGTACAAATGAATGGAACGATGCACAGGATGCAGGCCGCTCGTTTGAAGAAGCAACACTTGAGCTGGTAGCCAAACATCCGGAGTGGGAGCTCCCCATTCGTGCCTGGTACGAGCGCTGGCAGGAAACTATACCGGGGCCACTACATGAAACCGTAGAGATCTTGCAGTACTTTAAGAGTAACGCATCGCATAGGCTATACGCACTTACCAACTGGTCTGCACAAACATTTCCGTGGGCGCTCGATAACTTTGAATTTCTTCATTGGTTCGAAGGCATCGTTGTATCAGGCGTAGAGAAAACGCGAAAGCCTTTCCCTGAATTCTATAACATTTTATTCGAGCGCTATAATATCGACCCGGCCACAGCACTTTTCATAGACGATAACATCAAGAATATAGAAGGCGCCAGGGCGGTGGGGTTAACAACCATTCACTTTCAAACACCGGCACAGGTTAAACAGGAATTGCAGCAACTGCAACTGTTGCCCTAAACACTTGGCTGAATTTTAACCACTGGCTTTACGTTACCTTAGCTATATGCAACCGGCAAAATATACTCATCTTGTTAAGCAGGTAGCAACAGAGCTGGGCTTTAGCTTTTGTGGAATTTCTAAAGCAGAATTTCTGAAAGAGGAAGCTCCACAACTGGAAGCATGGCTGAAGCGTGGCTATCAGGGCAAGATGAGTTACCTGGAGAATCATTTTGATAAACGGCTTGATCCGACATTACTGGTGCCGGGTGCTAAATCGGTTGTGAGCCTCATCTATAATTACTTCCCTGAAAAGGATCTCGCAGCAGAAGGTTCACTTAAAATTGCCAAGTATGCTTATGGCGAAGACTATCATTTTGTAGTAAAAGATAAACTTAAAATTTTTCTCGAGCGGCTTCAGGCAGAAGCAGGTGAGATAAACGGCCGCGCTTTTGTAGACTCTGCGCCTGTTATGGAAAGAGCCTGGGCAAAGCGCAGCGGTCTGGGTTGGATCGGTAAAAATAGTTTGCTGCTCAATAAGCAAATGGGCAGCTTCTTCTTTTTGGCAGAACTCATTATTGATCTTGAACTGGAATATGACGGACCGGTTAAAGATTACTGCGGCACGTGCACGGCATGTATGGATGCGTGCCCTACAGATGCCATACCACAGCCGTATGTAGTAGATGGAAGTAAATGTATATCATACTTTACCATTGAACTGAAAGAAGAAATACCGGCTAATGTAAAAGGTAAATTTGAGAACTGGATCTTCGGTTGTGATATATGCCAGGATGTTTGTCCGTGGAATAGTTTTTCGAAGCCTCATCACGAATCAAAGTTCGGGGCGCACGCTGATCTTGAAAAAATGTCAACCCAGGAATGGAAAGAAATAACTGATGAAGTCTTTCAAAAGCTCTTTCGTCACTCAGCCGTAAAGCGCACCAAACTGGAAGGGCTAAAAAGAAACATTCGCTTTATAACCGGAGAGTAGTGTAGCCCTGCCGTTGTTTTTATATAAGCAATGATCGTTCTTCTTTAAAGTATATATACAGGTATTAAAGATGCAAAAAAAATAACCCCCGACATTTTTATTATCGGGGGTCAGAGGTTTTTGGTTAATGAGTTTTCAAGTTAAGCAACCACAAAGCAGCGATTCAGAATTGCTTCGTGTTCGGTCCCAAAGCTGGTATAGCACCAACGCTTGAGTTCATTTACTTCATCTGCTATCAATAATTTAATAGCTTTTCGCAGCTCCTTCTCGAAGAGACGAGCATCGAAACTTACTTTTGTAAGAACAGTTTTTGCGTAATGCAGCATGACAAAATTTGATAGTTAAAAAAATAGGTTTCCCTAACAAGTGTTAAGTTATAAAATAAACTGAATATCCAAAAGAACAATCGTTTTCTTTTACCAGGCTACCTAAAAGCACGGTAATTTTAAAGCCGGCATGACTGAAAAAATAAGCATTTTGCCGATTAACGGACCCCGTTTAGATGCCAGTTGGCTATTCAGTATTTTTGTAACGATTAATCAGGATAAGGTTTTTGTATGCACACAGTTTTCTCGATAAAATCAGTTTTAGCACTTTTAGCAGGCATTCTTTTCGCGACCACGGGTTNNTGGACGATTACCATCACCATACAGAATGACAGGCTGAAGAGCTACGATAATTTTCCGGAGATAAACGGATTCCGAAAACGTGGAACATCAACGCAGTCGAGCACGAATATTATTAACGGGCAGATCACATCATCACAAAGTGTAATCATGACGTACCTGCCTACGAAGCAAGGTATCGTTACAGTGCCTTCGTTTACATTAAAAGTAAATGATAAACCGATTAATGTACCCGGAAAAAAAGTTAAGGTTGGTCCGCCGGCACAACAGCAACGCGATCCCCTTCGTGATTTCTTCGATCGTCCCGATGATTTCTTCGGACGTAATGAGACTGAGTTTGTCGATATAAAAGAAGATGCCTTTCTCGCACTAACCACCAGTAAAGATGAAGTATATGTAGGCGAGGGATTCAACGCGACTATATCATTTTATGTGGCTGCTGATAACCGTGCACCGCTACAGTTCTATGAACTCGGCAAACAGATTACCGACATCCTTAAAAAAGTAAAGCCATCAAACTGCTGGGAAGAGAATTTCAACATCGAGAATATAGAAGGCGAGAGTGTAACGATTGGCGGTAAAGATTATACCCAGTATAAAATATACCAGGCTACGCTATATCCGCTAAACACAGAGCCTGTGGTATTTCCTGCATTCGATATGCAGATGATCAAGTATAAAGTCGCTAAAAATCCTTCGTTCTTTGGGCAGAATCGTAAAGAAGATTTTAAAACGTTTCGCAGTAAACCAAAACGGGTAAGTGTAAAGCCACTGCCTCCGCATCCGCTCAAAGATGTTGTTGCCGTAGGCGATTATCATCTTAATGAACGCATGCGTAATGTTGATATTGAGACTGGTAACAGTGCATCATACGAGTTCAATATATATGGCGAGGGAAATATATCTGCCGTTGAAAAACCAATTGTAAAACGCGATGGAAATTTTGAATTCTATGAACCCAATGTGCAGCAAAATATTAACCGGCAGAACAACCGCGTATCGGGTACAAAATCATTCAACTATTTTATGATTCCCAAAGAACCCGGACAGTATAAATTGGGCGATTACTTTCAATGGGTATTTTTCAATCCTGCCAAATCAAAATATGATACATTAAAATCGAAGCTCACAGTATATGTAACGGGCGAGAGTAAAAAAAATGAAGCGATTCAATCCAACGACCTCGGCAGTTTCTACGACAAGCTCGACAGTGCCGATAACAGCTTGCGGCCTGTAGCCAATACACACTGGCAGCAATGGGTATTTAGCGGATTCATTGTTTTAATGGTGGGCGCAGCGGTGTTTCTGATTTTTAAGAAGTAACAGACTATAAAAACGAACACGCCCTGTAATTAATTTAACATCTTCTTCTATCTTCGACCCCGCATGAGCAATTCGTACGGAACACTATTCAAGATTT
Organism: Flammeovirgaceae bacterium UBA5867; assembly: GCA_002432545.1. Lineage (GTDB taxonomy): Bacteria > Bacteroidota > Bacteroidia > Cytophagales > Cyclobacteriaceae > Ohtaekwangia. The sequence continues at coordinate 35,643 of DJFR01000173.1, forward strand.
CAACTTTCGGAGAGTCACACGGCCCTGCTATCGGTGTAATTATCGATGGATGCCCGGCTGGTTTACTAATAGATGAAAGCTATATTCAGTCAGAACTCGACCGCAGAAAACCAGGTCAGTCCAAAATAACAACGCAGCGTAAAGAAGACGATACGTTTAAAATACTCAGCGGTGTATTCGAAGGTAAATCTACCGGCACACCCATTGCCATTGTTATTGAAAACCAGGACCAGCGCAGTAAAGATTATAGTCATATAGCAGAAGCGTTTCGTCCATCGCACGCAGACTATACCTACGAAAGTAAATATGGAGTGCGCGATTATCGCGGAGGCGGAAGAAGTTCGGCCCGCGAAACAGCAGCACGTGTTGCCGCAGGTGCTATAGCAAAGTTGTTGCTGAAACAACATGGTATAGACATCAATGCGTATGTATCTGAAGTGGGCGATATAAAAACACCACACTATACGGAGCTCGATCTGAGTAAAACAGAAGATAACATTGTGCGTTGTCCGGATGCAGCAACTGCAGAAAAGATGATCGCGTTGATTGATCAGGTACGTCTTGATCGCGATACCATCGGAGGCATTGTTACGTGCGTCATAAAAAATACTCCAGTTGGTTTAGGAGAACCTGTGTTCGATAAACTCCATGCTGAATTAGGCAAAGCCATGTTGAGTATTAATGCTGTAAAAGGTTTTGAATACGGAAGTGGTTTTGAAGGAACAAGACTGCGCGGTTCGCAGCATAACGATGCGTTTTATAATGAAGCAGGAAAAATAAAAACGAAAACAAATTTTTCCGGAGGTATACAGGGAGGCATCTCCAACGGTGAGGATATTTACTTTAACGTAGCATTCAAACCGGTTGCCACCATTATGCAAGATCAACCCAGTGTAGATAAACATGGCAACGAAACCACTGTAAGTGGAAAGGGCAGACACGATCCCTGTGTTGTGCCGCGTGCTGTGCCTATTGTAGAGGCGATGGCAGCTTTGGTGCTTGCTGATTTTCTATTGCGTGCTAAAACTTCACGACTTTAATATTCCATAAAGTTATTTGTCATAACGTTATACCGTGTTGTTTCGCAATCACGCGTGAAGAGCTTTTGCCAAAGATTAGCGCACGATAGAGAAGAAACATTGTGTTAAGCTCACGAACATTCGGAGCAAAATCTTTTTCAAGTATATTGCGCCAGCNNTTAATCTATGGCTGAAATTAAACCTGAGAAGAAGAGCAGACTTACCCTATATATAATTGTTGCCCTCCTGATTGGTATTACGTTGGGATTCATTCTGAACAAGACCTACGTTAGCGAAGAGAATGGATTGATACAGCTTGC
>DJFR01000173.1:37037-37236 GCA_002432545.1 Flammeovirgaceae bacterium UBA5867
GGTTGTTAAGCAACGCAGCGAAGTGTTGGCCGCCCGCGATAAAAAGATGGAACCCTTCTCGTTGCTTGCTGATATTTTTTTAAGACTCATTAAAATGATCGTGGCGCCACTTGTACTATGTACACTTATCGTAGGTGTTGCCAAACTCGGAGATATAAATTCTGTAGGACGCATTGGTGGTAAAACGTTGCTATGGTTT
>DJFR01000055.1 GCA_002432545.1 Flammeovirgaceae bacterium UBA5867
AGAATTACCAATTAAGCGACAGACTACCTCGATTTTATGTCTGTACAGTGGCCATCCCGTTGCGTCACATGATGATGTGATGTGCTTGTTATAGTATAGCAGTTTTTGTTGCGATCATTTACAAAGTGCTTGAACTGCAATGCGTTATTTTAGTATCTTGATTTTAAAACCCAACCTATATGGAGCTCACAGCTTTAGTTACCAGTAAACTGAATGAACACAATGTTATAGTAAGCACAAACGGAGCAGCTCATCCTATACAAATCGGCCCTAAGCCGTCAGGTTATGGTTCATCAGTAAATGGAGGTGAGCTTTTACTGCTTGCACTTGCTACCTGCTATTGTAACGATCTTTATCGCGAAGCAAACAAGCGCGGTATATCCGTATCCGGGGTAGAAGTTGAATGTACCGCAACGTTTGGAAGTGAGGGCGAGCCTGGTTCCGGCTTCCAGTATAGAGTAAACGTAGCGTCCGATGCATCGCGTGAAGTAATTGATAACCTGATTGCGCATACCGATCGCGTTGCGGAGATTCATAATACATTAAGAAAGGGCGTGAATGTGGTATTGAAATCGTGATGGGTAACGAGACTGCATACTTTTGATTTTCTTACACTATAATTGTAATTGTATGGAAGTACAGTATATAAAAGGTGACGCAACAGCTCCGGTTGGTGAAGGCAACAAAATTATAGTGCATGTGTGCAACGACATTGGTGGATGGGGAAGAGGTTTTGTAATGGCTCTTTCCAAACGATGGGAAGCGCCTGAAAAAGAATACAGAGCCTGGGCTGAAAAAGGTGAAAATTTTTCGCTCGGTGAAGTTCAGTTTGTACAAGTCGAGCCCACTATATGGGTTGCCAATGTGATAGGCCAGCGAGATGTCAAGAAAGACAAGAGTGGTGAACCTCCGGTGCGATATCCCGCAATAAAAAACGGACTTGTAAAGGTTGGTGTTTTTGCAAAACAAATGCAGGCATCGGTACATATGCCGCGTATAGGTTGTGGTCTTGCAGGTGGCACCTGGGATCAGATCGAACCGTTGATAAACGAAGCACTGATAAGTAAAGGCGTTGAGACCGTGGTTTATGATTTTGAGTAAACGAAAATTGAATAAATGCCTTTGCCGGTATATATCTGCCGGCAAAGACATGTTGATTATTGCTCGCAAATTTCCTTTAGTTTTTCCAAAGCCTTAGGCCAGCCCTCGTCAAACATAGCAGCCCATTCAGGGGCAGTTTTTATTTCAACTTTTAGATTTGTTTTGCCGTTACGTTCCTCAAACGCATAGCTCTCGGTTGTGCCTATCCATCCTTTGGCTGCATCGCTTGTGCGATCTTCTGAGCCGTCTCCGTTGATGATAGCAACATGTTTTGCCAGAAGATAATCATGTGGTTTGCATTCGGTGAGCGTAGCAAGTGTTCCTCCGCCTCCGTGTTCGCCAGATACAAATCGCAGATCTTTATTCTTCTCCCAAGTTCCTTCGTAGGTTGAACCTGGCCAGCTTACATCAGTCCACTGTTTGTAAGTGTCTGGTGCCAGCATGGTATTCCATACTTTTTGTTTGCTGGCATCAATTTGAATGTTGTACTCGAGATTTTTCATGTTCTTCATGTTTATGGGTTTTATTAATGCATACTTATTTTTTGTTGTGTTCCTGCCAGGAAGGGTATAATTATAGCAGCAAGCTTATCCGTCTGCATCATGAGCGTAACGTGTGTCATAGCAGGTAAAATGGCCAGTTGCGATTTTGGCAATCCGGCCATGTCTCCAAATACACCTCCGCCAAAAGCGCTATACATTTCGGCTATGTGATTAAAATCTACGCCATCATTATCACCGCAGATTAGCAGTACCGGAGATTTTATAGCTTTTACATTTTCAACGCCCAGGTCGAAAGGTTGATTATCGAATGCTACATTTTTTTCTACAAATGCTCTCCAGTGCGCCTTGTCAGGAGCTACACGATCATATTCTGTCTTCAAAGGAGTTGCATCGAAGAACTCGGGTTTCACGGTGGCAAAAAGATCGCGCGCAGGTTTGATCCACCCGTCATGTTTATATACTGATGAAATGATAACAAGTTTGCTCACAACCTTCGGATGTCGTATAGCAAGTTGTAACGCTACTGTTCCGCCAAGGCTATATCCGAGTACATCTGCACTATCAATTTTCAGATGCTTGAGCAATCCGGCAACATCATCTGCAAATGCAGGATACCCAAATGGTCGGTTAATATCTGCTGTGCGACCATGGCCCTGCATTTCAAGCGCAATTACCTGGTGCGACTTGGCAAGTAAAGGTATAATGGCATTGTAGTTCATGTCGATCGTCATATAGCTGCCATGCAATAACACCAGAGGTTTACCTTGTCCGTGTATTTCATAGTATATTTTCAACCCGTTAACCGGGGCATAGCCACTTGACTTTAATGTATTCGGTTTGGGCGCAGTTTTAAATTGTGCGATGCAAAATGTTGTTGACAACAATAGACAACCTGTAAGGATTGCAACGAAATAATTTTTAATGATGACGGTTTTCATATGGATCGTTTTTCGGTGACATTTAATGAGTACAAAGATGCAGGTAACTTTTATTACCGAGCGGGTATGAAAACGACACTTTAAGTGGCCGATCGCGTCAAAGTTAAAATCCAATTGCACAAAGAACATGGAGAAGCAAAGTTTCACAGAGGGGATATATAGTATAGAACAGATTCCTGACAAAGCCTCTCTATCCTTCAGCCTTTGTATAATCGGATCAATCCACGATTAACGATTAGCTTGTAACGGATAACGATTTCCCTGTACACAATCGTTCACCTCACTGTACGCAAGTGCATAGTAAACAGCTTTGAAGGATCAGAAAAACCTGAAAATCAGCCTGAATAAAATTGGTAAGTAGTTTGATTAGTGACTTATACTAACGTATTACTGTATGAAGACAATATTGGCAATTCTGCTTTGGTGTATTTTGTTTGTGCTGTGCTGGCCACTGGCACTTGTAATGATATTTATATTGCCAATCGTGTGGCTCCTGCTATTGCCTTTCCGGCTTATCGGCTTTAGTCTGGAGATCGTGTTCAAACTTGTTGGCGCTGTTATTATGTTCCCATTCAAAGTGATAAAGGCTATATAACAGCAACATTTTCCATGACATCCAACGCAAGGTATATATAGTGAAGATCGGGTTACGGAAACGTAAACAGGAAATCCGTAACCCGATATTTATATTAATTATTCACAACAATTTTTACGAGTATATCTTCTTTCTTCTTTTTATAAGCTTCGAATACCAGCGTATTTACATCTGTGGCCATCATACGGTATGGTGCAAATTGAAATACCTCCATGCCATTTACATCGCGTGTATTGAGTAATGATACTTTGGTGACTTCACCAGTCTTATCATTTACCTGGTATGCTGTAAGAAAACCACCTGCACCATCTACATGTCGCGCGGGCACTTCTGTTAATGGCAAGTCCATATTCTTTTCATTGTCCAGGAACATAAAGAAGTGGTAATCTTTACTTATAAAGTACCGGTACGACATTCCTCCAAATCCGGCAGCGCCTTCCTGGCGTTTCGGAAGTTTTTTCATCCAGGCGAGTTTACCGGCAGCACTGATTTTTGCCACCAGTATATCATTGCAATGATAAGTATAGTATGTATTGCTTCGGCCGTTGAGATAAGAGGTGTGTGTTCTGATAAAGCTTTGTTCACCGGTTAGGGTAATGCTTCCATCATCTTCCACCACAACGTGATCAAGTGTCAGGTTTTCAAATTCCGCGCGGTCATCATCGTCTTTACGCTCATTCTTTCGCTTCTCTTTTCCACTTGCATATTGGTTTAGTACTTCTACCGGTATCTCATACGTGTTTGTGTTGAATACTTTACCATCCTGTCCAAGCTTAAAGAGAATTATACCATCGGCATCATTCATATCCCTGCCAGTGTTGTAGAACCCGGCACAGATCATAGGACCTTGTGCACTTTCATATAACCATACCTTTTGAACAAACTTATCGGCAATGTCTATTTTGGTAGACGTAATGGTACCGCTGGGTGCTGATGCTTTCAGAATTTCGAGATGATAGTTTGCGTCTTCCTCACCGCGTTTTTTCAAATCGGTTGTATTGTCGTTGAACACACGTGTCACTATATATACATTTCCTTTGGAATCAACCGAGTAGTTAAGATTGTCCATCTTCTTTTCCGTGTACGGCATTTTTACTTTGTTGGCCCACTTCTCTTTCAGGTCTTTATCAAACACGTGCATGCCAATNNACGAGTGAGCTTGAATCGTACGAGAAGAAGAAATCAAATTTGTCGGAAGTAGCCACACTCCACATGCCGGCTCGCACAAGCGTACCGGTAATTTTTTCATTTACAGTAATTACTTTTTTACCAGCACCTTTAAAAGAGCCTGCCGCGAAATCGATCTCCCTGCAAAACAATTGCTCCTCGTCATCTTGCCACAGGGAATAGAAAAGGTAAAAGTGATCTTTGAATTCACTAATCTTCTCAACCTGGAAGTCTTTCGGGAAATCATCATACATTTTTATTTTGATGAACGAGAGATCTTTCGCATTCATCTTCTGAAGGAAAACAGCCTTGCGATGTATTTTCACGGTAAGAATTTCACCGTTGGCCGTGAAGTAATATTTGCTTTCGGCATCAATAACAGCGTACGGCTTGCCTACAGTAACTTTTGTCTGGCCAACAACTGCGGATACATGGATTGTTAGAATAAAAATTAAACACAAAAATCTGGTCATACAGGTAGATTCGGTTAGATTAAATTGATTCCCTGGATACTGAAATATAGCAGGATGTAAGTAGGCTTTACGATAAAAATTCGGGCTGCGATTTAGAACTGTCCAAAACGATAGAAATATTATTTGAACTCAGATTTGCTCGGGAAATTAACGAATCGTTACTAGCTGTCCGGTTTGTTTTTCTATTGTAATAATTGCTCCGCGTTCCGGTTTGATATATACATAATGCTCATCGAGATAGAGATCTACTACGAAATAATTTTGTACATCGGTTTCAAGATCGGGAATATACTCTCGTGAAAAGAATAAAGTTTTCCAAAGTTCCTTGCCGGTAGTGTCAGAAGCTATAGCATAATGCATTTCTCCTTTTGCGTCCGGCATAGGGACTGATGTTGTTGAATATATTATACCATTTTCCTGTACGGGAAGTACATGGTATACCCCTGCTTCGCGGGCGCTTTTTTGTTCTATGCGCGGTGCTGGTCTGGAAGCTTGCGGGAGAGACGGCTGAGGTTTTAAATCGTCTGTTTTTTCGGTCTGTTGATTAGCTCTCATAGCTTTGTAAAATATAAGCGCCATTGCAAGGTAAAGAATCAGGCAGGCAGCAATAAAAATAATAATGAATGTATACACTAATAAGTTGAATTGAAGACAGGGTCGGGTTATTTGAACAGCTTTACGTATATAGTAAATATAGTGCGCAAAAATGCATTTTGCTTTTATAAATTAAAAGCCTGGTGCCAATCACGAAAAATGAAATATTTATACCGACAAAATAAATAACAGACATTTAAACCAGCACGATGTTAAACGTGCATTATAAATTAGTATATTTTCAGAAAGAGAGGTTTTTGAATTGCTGCCGTTGTTTGTTTAAACACTGTACATTTTAGCTAATTGCGTCTGCGTACGTAATTTTGTTTTGAGAGTTATATAAGGGGGAATATGGGGAATACAATTTGTTTCTTTCTGGTTGATGATGATGCAGATGACCAGGAGATTTTTGATCTGGCGTTGCAGGGAATTGGTACATCTACAAAACTGGAGTTTGCCAATGATGGTGTCGAGGCCATTTCCAGAATTCAAAACGACACAGCCTTTCTGCCACATTGTATTTTTATAGATCTGAATATGCCCCGCATGAATGGACAACAATGTTTGCAGGAGCTTCGCAAAATCGATCGGATCAAACAAGTACCTATCGTTATGTATTCCACTACTGTAAATCCTCAATACCTGGCCGATGCATTAAATCATGGGGCGACAGACTTTATCGAGAAACCAATCACCATCGAAGCCCTTACGGAATCACTGTCTAAAATATTCAGAATGCTGCAAGGTTCGTTTGCCCAGATCGATAGCCTGAAGAACTAATCTGGGTTTGTAATGCTGCCAAAGAATAGGTAAAACCGCTACGATCAATTTCCACTCCCTGATTTCTCCTCAATCTTTTGAATAGCTTTCATTAACGGTAATAACTTTTCGTTGGCATCTTCATTGTCGAAGGAATGTGTGAGCGGAGTCGTTTCGTTTGTGATGAGTGTTAACGTAGAATGACGGGCACCATCATACGTTCGTTTCATGGTGGGCGATTTCAGTTCAGGTACTTCCGAAAGTTTTACTTTTTTTAAGCAATCCATCAGTGTACGCCATTCTTCTTTTGATAGCGCGCGCTTATATGATTTGTTTTCTTCACGGCCTTCAACCGTAACAGCAATACTATCCGGTGAAATAGTAATGTGTTTCTGATAGCCGCGTGTAAGCGTAGTATATTCCACTTGCTTTACCGTATTCGGTGCCTGGCAGCGTACTTCCAGTAATGTAAGCATGCAGCAGAAAACAAGTATGTATTTTGATTGGATCATGCCGGTAATATATCAAACAAAGGGCCACAAATAAAAATCCCTGACGTGTAGTATACATGTAACGCCAGGGATCTAAGTATATTATTTTTTAAGGCTATCGCACTTTACTCTTTTACAAACTTCTCGCGAATCATGCCCTTGTCGGTTTGTACGGAAAGTATATACATACCTGCCGGCAGATCAGATACATTAAGTTGCTGCTCATATTTTTGTGTGAACTGCAGTGTAGCTCCGTTAACCGTTGATACTTTCAGCGATTGCACGGTTATACCATCCGCCAGTTTTAACGTGAGGAAATCTTTTACGGGATTCGGATACGCCACACGTTCACCACTTGCCCACGCAGATACTTCACCACGCTCGGTTGATTTTGCAGTGCCCGAGGCAATGTTCACGGTATAGTCTTCCACTTCGCCATACGTAAATGTTTCACAATATGATGGCACTGCATTGTACTTCATGGAAACACGCATGCGTGTAGCACCCAGTGAAGCCGTAGCAGGTACAGTAAATGCACCGCTTACAGGAGTGGTAGTTGTGGCTGTGCGCGAGTATACACGCTCGCCACTATCTGCAAAATCTCCGTCTTTATTATAGTCTATCCATACAGCATATCCTTCGCTATAGAT
>DJFR01000245.1:0-35645 GCA_002432545.1 Flammeovirgaceae bacterium UBA5867
AACAGGTTCTCGAAGAAGTTGTTGCTCCACTTCGTAGGTGTTGTAGTCCATGCACCTTCCAGACCGCTCGTTATAGTATGTACACCATGACCATTGCCATAGGTATTTTTCCATCCCATACTTTGCTCTTCAATAGTTGCAGCGGCAGGTTCTGCCGCTACATATTTAGCAGGATCGGCAGCACCGTGTGTCTTACCAAACGAGTGACCACCAGCGATGAGTGCAACAGTCTCTTCATCGTTCATTGCCATGCGGCCGAATGTCTCGCGAATGTCGCGCGCTGCTGCTACCGGATCAGGATTTCCGTTAGGACCTTCCGGATTCACATAGATGAGTCCCATTTGTACTGCGCCCAGTGGTGCTTCTAGCTCGCGGTCTTTAGTATAGCGACTATCACCAAGCCATTTTGTTTCAGAGCCCCAGTATACATCTTCCTGTGGTTCCCATACATCTTCGCGACCACCGGCGAATCCAAAAGTTTTAAAGCCCATTGATTCCAGCGCGCAGTTACCAGCCAGGATCATCAGATCAGCCCACGAAATTTTACGTCCATACTTTTGTTTGATGGGCCACAGCAGCAAGCGTGCTTTATCAAGGTTCGCGTTGTCAGGCCAGCTGTTGAGAGGAGCGAAGCGCTGTTGTCCGGCTCCGGCACCACCACGACCATCGCCTACACGATATGTACCAGCACTATGCCATGCCATGCGNNNGCCTTCAGGTCTAACGACTTGAATTCTTTAGCATAATTAAAGTCGTTGTCCATCGGGTTGGAAAGTGATGACTGCTGGCGCAGGGTGTTCAACTTTAGCGCATTGGGCCACCAGTCGCGGTTGCGGGTTCCGCCACCAGCTGTCTGCTTTAGCGCTCCACCGTGAAACGGACACTTCACTTCACTGTCATTAACATTGAGTGATTTTTGTTTTGTTGGCGTTGTATTTTCCATAAGGATAGAAATAATGATTAGTTACATTGTTTTGAGGCAACTAAATTCCGCAGATCGCGGCTATCGATCAAATCGATTGTCTTTATGAATGTATAGGAACTGTCTATAGAACTAATTTAATGTTTATACGCGAAAGGAAAAAACGGTAGTGGAGCAATCATCCCTTATATAGTAACATTATGTTGTTATGTATATTTTGCAGACTATACTTTTGCTTCGAGGCTGTCTCAAAAGTCGAGACAGCCTCCTGATAGCAATGCACCGCGGCTTCTTTTACAGCGTAAGATTTAAACGTGCAAATAGAAAACGCCCGTTATATCCGAATTGAGAAGCTGCGTTCTGAAAACGAAAACGTCCGTCATCATAACCGCCAGGATATTTAGCTTTGTCTACTTTGGTTGGGTATATATCCAGCAAGTTGTTGGAACCAACGGTGAGCTGAATTGCCTTTGTAACACTATAGCTTACGGACAGATCGGTGATGATCTTTGGATCAAATTCCATATAGTTGCCGGCATCATCTGCTATATTCGGGTCTATTACGCTTCCAAACCGAACATTGCGCAGAAAGAAATTCCATTTGTTTACAGCGTATGTCAGCATCAGATTTTGCTTTTGAACAGGCGATATATTTTCTAATATAGTCTTGCTGCTCTTCGGGAAGAAGAAATTTTCATTGCCTTCAAATGTGGAAGGAACCTTTACATCTCCATCGAGTTTTGTTTTGGAAAATGTAGCAGCCAGATCGATTTTCAATGAACCGGTGCCCAAACGATTTGTATATGAAAGTACGGCATCCAATCCTTGTGTTTTTGTATCGATGGCATTTACGAAGAACTGCGCTACAGAAGCATTGGCCTGCAAAAGTAAATTATAGATCTGCTGCTGGCTGGGTGTTCCTGCGGGATCTCCGGATATAGCATCGGTAAATACAACCCGGTCTTTTACTTTGATATAAAAGAAGTCAAGACTCAAACTGAAATTATCCAGGAAGGTTCCGGTGATACCACCCGTAAATCCCTGCGATTGCTCGGCCTTCAACTTAGGAAGACCTAATATCTGAGCGAGCTTACTGGTGTTGGAAAATATACCTACTTCAGACAATGTACCATTCACCAGCTGCGTGGTAGTGGTCTGAAAATATACCTGGTGCAGGGAAGGTGCCCGGAAACCCGTATTGAAGGAAGCACGCGCTGTCCAGTTGTTGTTCAGCTTATAGCGTGTCACAGCTTTGAAATTTGTAGTACTGCCAAAATCGCTATAGTTCTCATACCGGATCGCACCACCGGCCAGAAATTTTGACGTTATATCCAACTCTATATCTCCATAGAAAGCATAGCTATTTCTATACTCATTTACATTCGATTTGAATCCCGGAAATACCTGGGAGCCTCCGGGGCGGATTTGCGTATCTACTGCTATATTTCCGTTCTCATCCAGCGTAGGCGTTCTAAGAAATACGGTTGGCTGATTATTGGCATTCAATCCATAATTTCTCCACGATGCTTCTTCACCGGCAATAATTTTGAAATTTTCGTAGCGGTGTTCTGCTCCGAAAGCTATGTTCAATCCTTGCAGCACATCGAATTTTCTGCTGAGATCAAAATTGGTTGTATTCTGACTGAAGGCATGTCCACCCGCATCGAAGCTGGTTTGGGATGCTGTTAGTTGCGAGAAGTTAATGGACTGATCGATGATGAACAGAAACTGATTTGATCCATATATATTACTGAAATCAACATTCCATTCGCGCGCTTTACCACGTATACCGACCGCAAAAGTTTTATCGGAGATCTTTGAATTAATATGTGGCAGGAAACCATCTTTATATACTTCGGGAAGGTATCGCGAAGGATTTGATGGAAGACGGGAATACCCGGAGGAGCGACCTTGACGGAATCCTATACCTCCGAAAGAATAAAATTCAAAATTCTCATTAACCGGCAACACCGCATTAAAATAACCTTTGGCATCTCTTAGTTGTGCCTGCCCGACATACATAGTATAATCTCTGCGTGTCGTTCCTCTTCTGGCTAATTCTGTATCGGTAATATCTGCACCTGTTAAATTATTGGCTTGAAAATATGCGAGTGCATTATCATCGGTTGCATCGGTTGAGAACTGTGTAATATCGTAGAGGAGGTTGCCGTTGCCATCCGTAGCATTGTAATCTTTAAATATAGTACCTTCATAATCAGAAGCCCGGTTGGTTCTTTTTCTGTCTTCAATCGAACCGCTGAAATTGATAAAGCCCCCATTAGTGTTTAACGGAATACCGTAGTTGAACGTGGTCAGGAACTGCTGACCGTCATAATTCTTGTCCTGCTCTTTCAGACTTTTATCACCTGTAAAATAAGCACCGGTTGTGGCAGACACTTCAACCTGGCCTGTTGATTCTTTTAGTATAATATTCACAACACCGGCTATAGCATCCGATCCATATTGAGCCGCAGCACCATCTCGTAATATCTCAATTTTTGATATAGCTGAAACGGGAATCTGATTGAGGTCTGTACCAACCTGTCCGCGACCAGGACCAACCTGGAAGTTCACCAATGAAGTCTGATGCAAACGCTTACCGTTTATTAGCACCAGCACCTGGTCTACACCCATTCCGCGAAGCGATGCCGGGTCGATGTGATCAGTACCATCCTGTATAGATTGTGCATTGGAAGAAAATGATGGCGCTACATAATTTAGTATCTGGCTGATGGATATCTGCGGTGTTGTCTTATATATTTCCTTCAGATCAATTATATCCACGGGCACCGGTGTTTCCAATACCGTTCTCCCGCTGGCATGTGATCCGATGATGACAATTTCTTCCAGCTGACTGGACGACTCCTGAAGTTTTATAGTTATATCCCCGGATGCAGGAATGTCTGCTTCCTGCGTTGCATAGCCGACAAAGGAAAATGACAACTGTGTAACCGCTTCGGGAACCTCGAAAGTGAATCTGCCTTGAGAATCCGTATTAACACCAGCACCGGATTTTTTCGCAGACACCGTAACCCCGGGGATCGGAACTCCTTCGTTATCGGTTACAATACCCGAAACCGTTTTAGTACTTTGTGCGTTAACGTCACAGCAGGCAAAAAGCATGACGAGGAAGAATGATACTTTTGCCAGAGTGATGGTACTGGCAACCGATTGCGAACTAAAATTTACGGCACGACAAAGCCGCTCTACATTTGTAGTTAAAGTCATAAATAAGAAAATGTTTTAAATGATTGTCTAATTATTTTAAAACAGCCTGCTGCCCGATGGCAGTCGGAGTGGCAGGCAACTTTTTAATCTTCTTATCACCTGGGACAGAAGTATACATAGGTGGAGCTCACGGGAATTCTTTCATATACGGATTATTTAGTTTAGGTTGATTATAGGGTTATTCACTTTGTATACTCTGTTATATATAGGGACGATCCATCCATTCAATAAAAAAGGCGTGATTTTACGTCACGCCCTGTTGTTTGAATTTCATTCAATTCCTGCAGTAATTATACACTTATGTGGATTGTCACTAATTATGTGTTTCGCCATTCATTACATCTTTAGTTGCTAAACTTATAGAACTTCCGGTGTGAATACAATTCGTGTTTTTATACAGGTGAATATAGGTATATTAAGCATATATAGAGCATGAACGATACAGATATATATTTATATGTATATATGATTGAACATGTAATTGCTTAAAATGGCGTGTCTGAATGGCAATGCAATGTATGGGTAGTTGAGTGATCTGATTGAAAAACAGTTATATACAATGGAAGTATCCGGATATTCCCTTGGTGATTGCGATTAGTTCTGCAGTATTTTATACTTCGAGCCTTTGGTAGAGTATATTTTTCAGGAGATTATTTTTTTGTTTTTGATTGATAGCCATTTTTGCACTATGAAATAGTGAAGTATATACGTAAAACAGGTGTATATATATGTTAATCAGAATGACGGGAATCTGTTGTGATGGTAGCCTGTATTTATATCATTCGATTGCAGGTCAGCCTAGTGCCAATGTATGCATGCACGTACGTAATCGTTATCCGAACAAATTCGACACAGGAATGCAGGATTGATAATTCTATATAACCGCTGAAATGGGGATCAAGGCATACAGACTAATTTTGCATGCCTTGATTTTTATTTGAATAGGCTCGGGATTTCGTGGTATACCCGGCCGCGTTGCTGGAACTACTCAATAGTTACCCGGGATGATATTGTTTTGCCTTTTTTATCCGGACTTTCCCTGGTAAGGTGAATGATATATATACCTTTTTTCAACCCGGAAACATTGATCTCATGATCCAGCTCGTCCGCTGCGCAGGTTCCCAGTTCTTCTGTATATACTTCATTGCCTTTTAAATCCATAAGCTTCACCTGTACAGCTGCTTTTTCGGGGAGCCTTGTTCGTACGGTGAGTATATTCTCTTTTACAGGATTCGGAAAGAACGAAACGATTTCGCTTAGTTCTGTTTTCAAATCATCTTCAGCAAGTTGCTCATCTATACCCACGCGTGCACCACCACCGCTCACCACGGGCCAGCCGTTACTCCAGCTCAGGGTTGTTATTCGGAGTTTGGCATTACCGTTATCATTTCCATCATAAAAATGATACGTTACTTTTCCCTGGCCGTAACCAAAATGTCCGGGGCCTATATAGCGGCCAGTTGTTACAACCAGGTTCGTGCCACCGCCATTGTTCAGGTCATTGCCATTCTTGTCCAGATAGGGGCCGGTTATACTCGCAGAGCGCCCGACCTGAATTCGGTACGTTGTACTATTTATACCCTGGCAACATGCGCCGCGGTTGATGAAAAGGTAATAGTAACTTCCATTCTTGAGTATATAGGGTGCTTCACAATCACCGCTTGCCAGCGCGTAACGTGTGGAGTTTCTCGGCTTACCCGTAGAGCTGATCGCGGCAAGCCGTATACCACCGAAGAACGATCCGTATACCAGGTAACTTCCGGCATATATAGCAGGGTCAATGGCATTTTCGGATGTGCCGGAATTGGAATATACCACTACACCTTGATCCGTCCACGGACCAGCGAGTGAACTTGCTGTTGCCAGACCAATGCAGGAATTCTTTGAGCCGAATGTTGAACAGGAGTAGTATAGCCGGTATTGATTGTTTACATATACAACTTCAGGTGCCCAGAATGTTCCTGCAAAATTAGGAACGTATGTTGTTATCCACGATGGCCAGCTTGTTTTGGTATAGGGTGTTGGCTCGCCACGCCAGTCCGTAAAATTGGTATTACTGGAAGACATGCACCATACACCATCGCCTGTGGTAAAGATCCAGTAACGGCCACCGCTCGTAACCATGGTCGATGGATCATGACTAGGAGGCTGTGCTTTTAACGTTGCAGTGGTTAATACGATGAGAAGAAAAAGAATTCTTACTGCGTTGAATGACAACCTCCGGGATGCCATACAACAGGTTTTACAGGAGTGAATCATATAGTTAAAGTTTAAGTATATAGTAAATTGACGTGTAACATTCCTTGACAAGTGCACCTTTTTGACGAACCGCGGATGGATTTTTTTTGACATAGCATTTCCATCCAGCGGTATATATCTATATGCTGTTAGTAAACAGGTACTAAGAAAAATAACCGACTGATTCTTCGCGTATAGCAGGCTTAGGCCAACCGCGTTTTATAGCTTTACTTTTTTCCCCACACGGCTGTGCCTTCGGTATTCAACCCGGTAAATACAAGACATGCTTTTTTATTCTCCCAATCTCTGCCGCGTTCTACATATACACTATCTACTGTGGAATTATGCCAATGGAATCTTATCCAGGGTGCGCGATACGACCAGGTATCATTTGCGTTTCCATCGATCGTTTTGTCATTGCCCAGAACAAAATTGACTGCCACCTGCATATCAGGTGAAGTCTGTTCTGCAGAGTATCCGGGCACTACGTTGTAACCGAGTGTAATCTTTTCCCATGTGCCCGCGAGATTTTCTTCTGTAATGGAGGTCTGCTCCGTAGCTGCATAACGCTGCGGTGATGCAACGGGCCAGCCATCGCTTGTCCAGTATAATTTACGAACGTGCAAATCCATAAAGTAGAAGTTAACTCCCGGTCGTCCCTGATGCGCTATATAGTATTGTTCACCATCGTTGAACACGGAGCAGTGTGAAGTTCCCTGCCAGCCGCCATGTCCTTTAAACTGGTACGGTGCTATAATCATCGGGCCGTGATCTTGCTCTATATTCAGATCAATTCCATTAAAATCATAGAAAGGACCATCGGGTGTATCTGACTTTCCAACACGAACATTATACTTGGTTGAAAGCCAGTCGTAAGCCATGAAGAGAAAGTATTTTTTCAACGTGCTGTTGTAAATGATCTCCGGACCTTCCAGGTTTCCATTCACGGTACCATTTGTAAAACCACGCTGTGCTATACGTTTACCTTTATCGCCCGGGGAGGCAGCCAGACCGGTAGCAGCATTCAGTTTAATGATATATATACCATCCCACGCAGATCCGTAATATAGCCAGTGCTCGCCACCCGGTGTAACCAGTACCGTAGGATCGATGGCGTTTGTTTGGATGGTATTATTGTCAAGCGAAGTGACAACGATTTCTTTTTCTGTCCACGGGCCAATCGGGTTTGAAGCCGTTGCCAGTCCAATGACGCTGAGTCGTGGTTTGGCGGATGAAAGGGAGTAATATAGTCTATACTCACTACCGACTTTCAAAATATAGGGTGCCCATAATGCATTGAAAGGTGTGCCTCCATTGGCTTTAATAAAATCAGAACCTTTCTTCGGTAAACCATCAAAAACCCAACCTACATATTGCCATTCAACAAGATCTTTAGACTTCCGGATCTGTATGCCGGGCGGAACTTCTGTGCCGAAGCCTACATCGGTGCTATAGCAATAGTACGTGTCGCCATCTTTTAGAATGGACGGATCGTGAACATTGTATGGTCCCCACTTGGCATAGCTGCTGAAAGGCGCTACATCCGCATAGGTATCGTTGATATTATCAATATTAAAAGCCGGAGGCGTTACAATGACAGAATCAGTCCCATCCGTATCAGTCGGATCATCGTTTGAGCAGGAAGTTATACCTGAAGCTACCAGGAAAAGCGCGCACACGATAAATATATATTTCAGATATAGCATAGTCAGTATAGTATTTTTGGCCGGGTGGCCGAACATTCATCGCAGTATATGCGATCGATTATTATGTTTCAGATTTGCCCGCCTGATATAGTATAGATCGATAAAGTGTTTCTGTCTGTAGAGTACAAAAACACTTTACCAGTCCATCATTAATTTGCCGGGTTCGGCGATAATTTTTTGTTTACATCGAGTTCCGTCTGTGGAATCGGCAGGTATTCATTACCGGCACTCCATAAGTTGAAGTCAGCATCGTGAGCCTTTAGCATGGCGAGTTTATTGTCATCATAGAACCAGCCCCAACGGATGATGTCATTGATCCGCTGGCCTTCAATAGCAAACTCCAGTGCACGCTCATGCGCAAGCTGGTCGCGCATTTCTTCTTGTGTCATGCCCGGTTTGGTTGTTGCCAGGTCAGGAAGATTGGCGCGATCTCGTACCTGCTGTATATAGGGATACGCAGCACTTGTTTGCTTTAGTTCGTTCAATGCTTCTGCATACATCAGCAGTATATCTGCATATCGCAACACGCGATAATTTATTCCCGAATTCAGATCATACTCATTTGCGTAACCTGCTTTACCATCGTTGGTATATTTTCGCGGATATATTTTGTCGAGTGCGTACGGCCATGCATCGCCATATACGGTTGTGGAGTTGTCATCCGGTTCATACGAAGCGATGGTTGCCAGCAGGCGCGGATCACTCTTGTCATCCTTGGTGCGCTCAATTTTATATTCGTTGTAAATCCATTGTGTCGGGAGGAAATCGGAATAACCGCGGCCATCCATCGAGTACGTACATGCCTGTGCGGAAGTTTGCTTCCAGTTGGCGGCCGGATCGCCACCCCAGTTCATAACGGTACCACCCACCTGCGATGGATCAGCGAATTGAATTTCGAACAACGACTCTGAATTGTTTTCATTTGCATCGGTAAAGTTGTCGCGGTAATTACTCACCAGGCTATATCTGCCTCCGTCAATCAACTCTTTAAATTGATCGGCAGCTTTCTGCCATTCTTTTCTATAGAGATACGATTTACCAAGCATACCTGTAGCAGCGCCTTGCGTAGCGCGACCGATTTGTCCTGCATCAAGTCCTGTAACATTGCTATAGGAAACAGGAAGTAAATCTTTCGCCTGCTGAAAATCAGCGTATATCTGGTTCCATAATTCTTCTTCGGTTGCTGTTGTGGGATAATAATCCTCCGGTGTTTTAGGAGTTGCCAGCACCAGGGGAACAATCTTGTAAAAGTTTGCAAGCTTAAAATAGGAGAGACCTCTCAGAAAATAGGCTTGTCCTAATATTCTGTTTTTAAGCGCTTCATCCATCTCAATGCCCGTTGTGTTTTCCAATACCTGGTTGGCTCTCCAGATCACGCGATAATAATCTGCCCAGATCCATTGCACCGGCCCGGAAGTAGTTGGTATAGTAAAGTTCGAGACTTGAACCAGATCCGGCCACGGGCTGTCACCAGTTACATCATCGCCTCGTCCATCGCTTAGAGCCGGAGTCATGCGGGTATAGGTGCCGTCAATGATCAATGTGGCATATATAGCATTGCAGCCTGCTATAGCCTGACTTTCCGTTTGCCAGAAGTCAGATGTAGTCTGGCGGTTGGGGTTTGATATATCCAGTTTATCATCACACGCAACCAGTGCTATTGTTAATAGAAGGTATATAACTTTTTTCATGTGTTTCAAAATTTTTAGTTAGCGATAGAAGTTCGACTCCGGTTAAAAACCTATTTGTACTCCTACCATAATCGTTCTGGGTTTAGGATATGATCCGGCATCGAAACCAGGATTCCATACACCGGTTGTGAAGTCCGGGTTATACCCTTTGTACTTTTGAAACGTGTATAAATTCTGACACGTAATATATACTCTGGAATTGGTCAGTCCTTTTATAAGATTGTCTTTCAATTTATACCCTAATGAAAGGGTGTTGATCCGAAGATATGTTCCATCCTGAAGCCAGTCTTTCCGGTTGTTGTCACCTCCGTTGTTGTTGGGATCGCCTGTTGCCAGACGCGGAACATCTGTATTTGTATTCGTAGGTGTCCAACGGTTCAAGGCATCTTCATGATAGTTCATATAGTCCGTTGTATGCATCAGCAATCGATAGGTCCAGTTGTTAATTACATTGCCTGTGCTTCCGGATACGAAAAGTGTAAGGTCGAAATTCTTATAGCTGGCCGAGAAGTTGGAGCCGTAGTAAAAATTAGGCAACGCTCTTCCCAGGTATACTCTGTCTTCAGCGTTAATCACGTTGTCACCGGCATCCGGAATGCCATCACCATTTGTATCTACAGTAAGCTGATCGGTGAATTTTAAATCGCCCGGGGCGGTGCCTGCATTTTGAAAGGCATGGCTGGCGATCTCATCCTGCGATTGAAATATACCTTCCACATTATAACCGAAATGCTGACCGATGGAACTTCCTACCTGTGTTTTGGAACCTACACCATATACCGGCTCATCGAAACCTCCGAGTGAAAGCACTTTGTTCTTCAGGGTATAGGCGTTCGCAGAAATGTCGAACGTAAAGTCACCGGTCTTCTTGTGATAGCCGATGGTAAACTCAAAGCCTGTGTTCTGTAAACTTCCTGCATTCACAACCGGATTACCATTGGAGCCGGTGGAGGCAGGGATGGGTACACCTACCAGTACATCTTTCGTTTTGTTCCGGTAATACTCTACCGTCAGATCAAACTTTCCATCCAGGAATGTAATATCAAGACCTGCATTACTGGTTATTTTAGATTCCCATTTTATGTTCGGATCAACCAGCGCTGTTTGTGTAGCACCTGTTACTTTCTGACCATTGTAATTATAGGATAAATTCGGGTTGATGGTTGCTGCATACAGGTAGTCNNGGTAACTGAAATACTTTTTCATTGTGCAGTTTCCACGCCAGTGCAACGGATGGGAAATTACCATACCGGTTGGATGGCGCAAAGCGTGATGAACCATCTCTGCGAATGGTAGCCGTTAGTAAATATCGATCGTCATAATTATAGTTCAGGCGGCCCAGAAAAGACGAAAGTGTATTCTGGTAGGAAGCGCCACTGGCTGATTTATTACTTCCATTGTCGAGCACGGGATAATATGGGCTTGACAAGTTCTCTGTGTGACCGCTTTGTACATCCGTGTTGCCAGACTGGTACATCTGTCCTGCGAGTATATCTATACCATGACGACCGAAATTCTTCTGGTACGTTATCGTGTTTTCAACGAGGCCGGTGGTATATATCCGGGTTCCTTCATCCAGTCGTGGTATAGCAGATTGGAAGAAGAAGCCGAGATCCAACACCGGCTGGAAGAAGTAATCGCGCGCAAATGTTTTATCGTAGCTCAGGTTAAGTTTATAGTTGATGTGGTGCCCGTTCTTGTTCAGCAACTTGGTTTCTGCAAATACATTCGCGAAGATCCGATCGACATCGGTATAGTTTTTAACCAGGCTGTTCAGTCCGGGTATATTTAGTACAATGGCACGCTCTACATTGGAAGATGTACCACCGTAGCCGCCAACGCGGTTGGGATCATACAACGGCATGGTAGGAATGGCCATCAGCAAATCATTGATGAGCGGAGGTCTGTTGCCATTCAGAAATGCGGCAGAATTTGTTAATGCATTTTCATGCGAATGTGTATAGTATATCGATTCGCCTATCTTGAAAATACCTTTCTCTGTAGTGGAGTTGATGCGTATAGCATAGCGATTGAAAGAAGGACCATTACCAACAAATGTTCCCTCGTTGTTCAGATAATCAAGTGACAGATTATAAGTTGATGTTTTACTTCCACCGGAGAAATTCAAATTATGATCCTGGCGTATACCGGTCTTTAATCCAACGTCCTGCCAGTCCGTGTCAATGTTGCTGATGAAAAGCGGAGAGCTTGGATCGTTACCCGGTGCCAGTGTTCCACCGCCATTCAACTGCGACTCGTTGTTTAGCATCTGGTACTGCACGCGGTTGGTAACGGGCATGTGTTGCCATACTTTATCGATACCATAGTATGCATTATACTCAACGCGCAGAGGCGTGTCTTTTTTTCCTTGCTTGGTAGTAATGATCACAACACCGTTTGCAGCCCGCGATCCATATACGGCCCCGGCTGATGCATCTTTTAAAACCTGTATCGACTCAACATCGTTGGGATTAAAGTCGCGTGGTGTTGTACCGATGGGTACACCATCAATTACATATAGTGGTTCGGCATCACCGAAGGTTCCTATACCTCGAATGCGAACACTTGGAAAAGCGCCTGGCTGGCCATCACTGGTAACAGCAACACCGGCTGCACGTCCTTGCAGTAACTGTGCTATATCATTCGTTGCATATTTCCTGATTTCATTGGTACCGACTATAGCAACCGAACCTGTCAGATCCGATTTTTTCTGTGAACCATAACCGATAACAACAATTTCATCCAGCGAGGTAACATCAGGTGTCAGTGCTAAATCCATAACCGATTGTGTACCGACAGAAACTTCTGTTGTCTGGAAACCGATGAAGCTAAAAACAAGTATCGCGTTGTCATCGGGTACATCTATAGTATATTTTCCGTTTGCATCAGTAACGGTACCAATCGTTGTACCCTTTACAACAACGTTTACACCCGGCATAGCGGATTGGTCATCCGAAGAAGTAACAGTACCGGTTATGGAGCGCTGCGTGATTTCTGTAACGGGTGGTGTTGGTTCTTTCGATTCTTCAACACGTGTTACATGTATATTATCGTTGATGCGTCTGAAGCGGAGATCGGTTTTGCCCGCGATCTCGCCCAGTACCGTAGCCAGGTCTTTCTTTTCGGTTGTAATGGAAAGACTGTCCGTTGCTTTCAGGTTCACATTGTTGTAAGCGAAGTGTAAACCTGTTGCTTTTTCAATTTCATGAAAGACATCTTTTATAGGACGATGCTGTACGTTGATCGTAACATAGATGTTCTTCATGCTTTTACGTTGTGCCATGGTGCCGTTATAGGACAATAAAACGGTCATTGTGGTGCACTGGAGAATCAGACCATAAAATGCATACTTCGTCATGGTCAGTACTTTTTTAAGTAATGATGGTGTCATACCTTTGATATGTTTGTGTTATACAAATGTTTGCGGCATCTCCCTGCGACCTGCGAAATCCTGGGGGAGTTGCATTCTGAAGAGCTGGATCATATCCGGCTCTTCAACTTTCAGGTTGAGTCATCAGCGTGCATCATGTTATAGGTTTGGTTTAGGTTTGGATATGTATACAGTTTTGCCTTCTACCCGAAATGAAAAGTGGGAGGAATATGATATACCTTTAAGCACCGTAACGAGCGCTTCCTTGTTGAACTCGCCTGTATATAGGCCCCTTACTTTAAATCCTTTTTCAACATTAAAATCAACGCCATACCATCGCGACAGGTAGGTGGTCACTTCTTCAAACGTGGCGTGATCAAATACAATTATACCCTTGCGCCAGGCCAGTAAAAAAGCAGGATCGAACGTTGACTTCTTCAGTACTTTTTGATTCTCGTTATAGCTTGTCATGTCATTGGGTAACAGCAATTGAGAGTTGCCTTCCTGCGTCATTACCCGAACTTTACCGGTGAGTACCGCTACATGGTTATTCTTTTCATCTTCATACGAGCGAATATCAAATGAAGTCCCCAGTACGCGTGTAGAGAAGTTTTTGGTATGAACTATAAAAGGCGCATGTGCATTTTTAGTTACTTCGAAAAATGCCTGGCCTGTGAGGTATACTTCTCGCAGTGTATCTGAAAAATGAGCAGGATATTTCAATTCACTAGCGGAGTTGAGTGTAACAACAGAGCTATCCGGAAGCATAACGGTTTTCTTTACTCCAGCCGGAGCAGACTCATAATTATACTGGGTCGCTTTTGCGATGGGACTGCTATCTTTCTCCTTTGTTAGCGTAAAATAACCAACCAGTGCGATGCTTGAGAAAATAATGACCGAAGCTGCTGCGAGTAACCATCCATTGGAATCACCTGATGTATAGTTCTCTTTTTGTTGGGCATTTTCCTGCAGGAGGTTATCAAGGATTTTATAGTATGTAGCATCGTCCATGCGATGCGGCTCTTTCATTTCGAATGAGAGCAGCAGATCGCGGGCAGCCCCTAACATTTCTACTTTGTCGGGATTTTGTTTCAACCAGTGTTGCCAGTATGCGGATGATTCCCTGGTGGGAGCGAGCACCCACTGAACAAAATATTCATGCTTCAGAAAGTCTGCTTCGGTATGCGGGTCAAATGTCATAGGGGAGAGTATATTGTTTAGGTCTTTAAGNNTCGAAAAATGAAGGCCGGACAATCTATAATTACTGGAAGGCTATAGCTGACAGCATTATACCGGGTCCAATATATCCGCTATACTTCCGCGAGAAATGCTGAATTAAATAAAGAGAGAAAGAAAGCTGATGAATATAGTCAATTCCTTTTTCCAGGTCGAAAGAAGTTGTGATAGAGAATCCAGGGCGCGGTATACCATGGTGCGCGCTGATTTGGTTGTGCCTAACTTCATTGCCTTGGCGATCTCGGCATAGTTGAGATCTTCAAAGTAATGCAAGACCAATGCTTCACGTTGTCGCGAAGGAAGCTTGTTGCAAAAATGCATGACTATTTTCTTCTGGTCGTTATTCAGATTCTGATTTACCGAGAGATACTCTGCATTGATTGAAATCTGGAAGCGCTCATCTTCCATATCTTCCGGAATAACAAACTTGCTGTTGTGTTTAAGTTGTCGTACCAGCGATCTTCTAAAGGCAGCATACAAATAAAATTTCACTGAAGTTGCTACGCTCAACTTCGACCGCGTTCTGATCAAGGTTAAAAAAACATCCTGTATAGTATCTGCGATGAGCTCTTTATCATGCGTGAACTGCCTGCCGTAATTAAAAAGTTTATTGGCGTACTGGTGGTATAGCGAGGCAAGTGCTTTGTCATCGCCCTGTAAGAAATCAATCCAGACTTGTCCTTCGGTAGCATTTGCTTCTGACTGCACGAACGGATCTGAGCCGGTCTCCCGGAAGTCTTTTTGAACATGCAGACTTTGCTCAGCCATGATTATTTTTATTAAAGTGTGTTACTAACACTTATAAACCTCATGCATATATAGTGAGTATTTCAAACGTTTGCAAGCAAGCGAATAAATATTTATCTCGTCCCGCGAATTTGTAGTGAAATGCAGGATTGTGAGGTGTGAAAGGGAATTTCTCCCGGCAGAACGGGATGGACGTCAAAGGCCCTGCGGGTTGGTCTTAGTAATCTGTGAAGTCAGTTCTCTTCGCTGTTTACATTCAGATTTGATGTTACAATGTATTGGTATATAGGAGGTATATACTAATAATTTTTGTACGACTTAAGCTAAATAAAGTATCCTTATAATAATCTAGGATTTTTATAAGGATACCTATATATCAACTACTCTTCGGATGCTACATCTATTTCAGATTCTCTTTGAAAAATTTCTCAAGCTTGTCGAACGGAATAATGTTTACACGATCATACAGGTCAACATGACTGGCGTTAGGTATAATCATTAATTCTTTAGGCTCGGCTGCGGCTTTGTACGCGTCTTCACTGAAATAACGCGAGTGCGCATTTTCACCAGCAATAAGTAACACCGGGCGTGGCGCAATCTCTTTAATATAGGTTAGCAACGGGAAATTCATAAACGACAACGGATTGGTAGCTGTCCACGCTGCATTTGAGTTGATGGAGCGGGGATGAAAGCCGCGTGGTGTTTTATAGTAATTGAAATAATCGACAACAAATTGAGGTTCGTTGCCTTGTAATTTTTCGGGTAAATTGTTCGAGCTCGGAGCATATGTTCGCTGCTCTACATCTTTCCAGCGTTGTTGCGAGAGTTGTTCCAAAGTTTTGGTACGTTGTTCAGCAGTAAGTCCGTCAAAGTATCCGTTCGACATTACGCGACTCATGTTATACATACTGGTTGTGGCAACTGCTTTTATGCGTTTGTCAACGGCAGTAGCGTTTAATGCCATACCGGCAAATCCACATATACCGATGATGCCTATTCGGTTTCTGTCAATAGTTTTTTGTGTTCCAAGAAAATCTACTGCTGCACTGAAGTCTTCAGTGTTAATATCTGGCGATGCAACGTTACGCGGTTCGCCACCGCTTTCTCCGGTATAGGAAGGATCGAACGCAAGTGCAGCAAAACCCCGTTCAGCCATAGTCTGTGCATATAGTCCGGATGATTGTTCTTTTACGGCACCAAACGGACCGCTAATGGCGAGTGCAGCCAGTGGCTCACTACCGCGATTCTTAGGTAAATATATATCACCACTCAATGTAATGCCGTAACGGTTTTTAAATGTTACTTTTTGTCTTGTTACTTTATTACTTAGTTGGAAAGTATAAAAGTCTTTTTCACCTGTCTGTTTCATCTTTTCTTTTGTTTTTGTTTGTGAATAAGCCGGGCCCGCCAGCAGGAGGGATGCGGCTATAAGTATCATAACCTTTCTCATACGTTATTGAGTTATTGTGCAAAGGTAGAGTCACACATTCTGACAGAATAAAGAGAATCAAACCAATCATTAAGAATTTCAAACTGCGGAACGGGGGAATGATCAGCGAAGTATATTTAGTCTTGGCAGGAGGGGAGACCATATTTGAAAATCTTAATAATCTGATTGATTTTCTTAACCTGGATACTGGTTATAATTTCGACTTTGCAACCGTTAATTTTTATCTATGAAAAAGATAGCGACTATGCTTGCAAAGATTTCCGATTGGATCGATTGTCAGACTTCATTTCCGGATTTGAAACGTGTTAATCCTTAAGTATAAAGATATTCCCGCAGTGTATATCCGCGAGGTCGGGGAGGGTATATATAGCTACCGGGTTACAGATCGATACAGAAGTACCTTTTTTATTTCTCGTGCTGATATGTGGCAAACAATTTCCAAAAATGTTGCGTAAACTTGAAGTCGAATGTTTCCCGTTTGAAGTCATTTAAGACAAGATCAATTTTTTCATCCTTCGTTTGATATTGACCCAGCATAATCTCATGCTTGTCAATAAAAAGTCCTGTCTTGTGCTGACAGAGGTGAATATTCTGTTGTGTCACTTCTTCAAAAATCAGCACATCGCCTATACTATAGTTTGGAAGCGATTCGTGGTGCGCTATATTCGGATTAAAGCTCAGCGCAAGCATACTCCGATTGTTCACTTCCGGCAAAATAAGCTTCGGAAAGCTATCCCAATCATTGAATGACAGTTGCTGATACGCGCACTTCATATATATAGCATCATTAATAAACGGGACTTGCCGGAGTTGAAGATTGATGATGCTATTTTCATCCTCAATTAACTTATCTCCGTTATATTTCAGTATCTCGTGTATAGAGAGGTTCTGAGTAATAAACTGGTTTAGAGGTATGCAAAAATAATTGGCAATCTCAATGACGGTTTCGATCCTCGGCTCAGCTCTATTCTCTTCGTACGAAGAGATATTTCCCCTTGTCAAGCTAAATAAATCTGCAAATGCTTGCTGACTAAGCCCTTTGGTCGTTCTGATCTTCTTGATATTAGCCCCAATCTTTGTCATGTCTCTCAAAGATAGTTGTAATTTTTATTATCACAATGCTAATATTTTTTGCAATTGTAAAAAGTAGTTGGTAGATTTGTTCAGTCAGCAGAAACTATACGCATGAATCACTTTGAGACCATCGAAGATTTCGCACTCAGGCTTAACTGTAGAATACTATATAAGAGTGAGCAGCATGGCATTCTCAAAATCGATAATCAGCCCGATGGCATTCATAACCTGATTCTCGGCATTGCACCGCCCATTCTTATTATGGAGCAGTTTCTCTTTTCTTTTCGGGAAGACAATCTCGACATGTTTAAAAAGCTGCTGCAAAAAAACAGGGATACTATTCACGGTGCTTTCGTTATTAATGAAGAAGGCGATCGGGTACTGTTCCGGTATACGATGCAGCTTCAGAATTTAGATTTTAATGAATTTGAGAGTGCCTTAAATTCTCTTGGATTATTACTGAGTGAATTCTCTCAACAGATTATTGATTTTTCGAAGCTATAAATTAGACGCAACGATTAACTTAAAAATTATCAGTCATGAATATTTTCAAAAGACTTTTTAGAATAGGACAGGCTGAAATCCATGCAGCAGTTGATAAGATGGAGGATCCTATCAAAATGACAGAACAAGGTCTTCGTGAACTGCGCACCGATCTTACCGAAGCAACAGAAGCTTATGCACAGGTAAAAGCCCTTGCTATACGTACTGAAAACAATCAGCTTCAGATTCAGCAGGAGTCAAAAAATTATGCTGAAAAGGCTATATTGATCATGCAAAAAGCACAGTCAGGACAAGTTGATCTGGTCAAGGCTGAAGAGCTCGCGCGTGAAGCATTATCGCTCCACCGGAAATACTATATAGAATCAGAAGAACTCGGCCAGCAGGTAACGGCATTACAGCAATCGTCCAGGGAAATGCTGCGCAACACCGAGATTCTGAAAGAGAATATGGAGAAGTGGGAGAAAGAATTGCGTACGTTAAAGGCCCGGGTGAAAGTTAGCAAAGCGACCGAGCAGGTAAATAAACAACTGGCCCAGGTCGATAGCAACGGAATTATTACCATGCTTGAGCGCATGCGATCAAAAGTGGAAGACCAGGAAGCGATCGCGAAAGCGTATGGTGAAATATCCCGCGAAAAAAATAGTAAGAAAGAAGAATTAGACAGCCTGCTGAAAGATGATTCATTATCAATTGAAAAAGATCTTCAGGCTATCAAACAAAAATTAGGTATATCGTAAACTGTTAACCTGTTCAACCTGCCGATGTCAAGTATAACCGACCTGCTTTTCCATCCGCTGAGTAATGCGATCATGACCGTTCTCACCGGAGTAACAGCTATATATTGGATCACGACATTCATTGCCGGAGATCTGTTTGGAGATGCCGGAGGAGACAGTGATTTTCCGGTGCATGGTGCAGATGTAGATACCGATGTTGATGTTGACGGTGATGATGTAGCCGGAGATAAGGGCTTCTTTCAAAAAGCATTGGAATTTGTGAACATCGGCAAAGTGCCATTCATGGTGGTATATTCTGCTTTTAAATTCATTGCCTGGATTATCACGTTAACGTCATCGGTATTTCTCGGGCTGGCGAGCTGGGGCTGGAAATCTGTCGTCATTCTTTTTCCTGTGTTTTTTGTCGCTTATTTTATAACCAGGTATGCGACCAAACCATTAATCAAAGTGTATGATGCCATGGGCTATAATGGAGAAGAACCACAGGAGCTGTTGGGAAGGATCGCCCGGATGAGATCTACAATTTCAGGCGATACGATTGGTGCAGCCGAAGTGAAAATACAAAGTGACATCATCCGCATCAATGTGAAAAGTAAAACCGGTGAATCGATAGCATATGATGCCGAAGTGATGATTACAGATGAATCATCCGACAAGAAATTTTACCTGGTAGTACCGGAGATTACACTGGCCAACATTGTTTGATTTTTATCAACCTCATATATATACCTACAACTAAAATTCTAACCTTTAAACTTTCCCTTTATTATGGATCTACTTGGCGGCATTAGCTTATTGCTTCTTGGCGGA
This sequence comes from Flammeovirgaceae bacterium UBA5867, assembly GCA_002432545.1. Taxonomy (GTDB): domain Bacteria; phylum Bacteroidota; class Bacteroidia; order Cytophagales; family Cyclobacteriaceae; genus Ohtaekwangia. The sequence continues at coordinate 19,714 of DJFR01000245.1, forward strand.
ATTGCATTCTTTATTTTCATTATCCTCTTTGCCTTCGCGACTTTTTATAAAAAGATTCCGCAGGGCAAAGCAATTGTGCGCACGGGTGTTGGTGGTGGTAAAGTCGCCTTCAACAAGGGTATGTATGTAATTCCTATTCTTCATCAAATGGAGATTATGGATATATCTGTGAAGAAATTACAGATCGATCGTCTTGAACAGGATGGTCTTATTTGTAAAGACAATATCCGCGCAGATATCAAGGTAGCATTCTTCGTACGTGTAAACAAGAATGTTGATGATGTGTTGAATGTAGCGCAGATCATTGGTACTGAAAGAGCCAGTGACATTGAGACACTTTGCAATCTCTTCGAAGCAAAATTTTCGGAAGCATTAAAAACGGTTGGAAAAAAATTCGATTTCATCGAACTATATGAAGCCCGCCGGGAATTCAGAACTGAAATTCTGAACATCATCGGAACCGACCTTAACGGATATATACTGGACGACTGCGCTATCGATTTTCTGGAACAGACAGAAATAAAATTCCTCAGTCCGCAAAATATACTTGACTCACAAGGTATCAAGAAGATCACCGAGCTTACAGCCGCGCAGAATATAAAAGCCAACCTGATCAAGCGTGAAGAAGAGAAAGTGATCAAGAAGCAAGACGTTGAAGCGCGTGAAGCTATACTGGAACTGGAACGCCAGATGGCAGAGAAAGAAGAAAAGCAGCGCAGAGAAATTGATAATGTAAAGGCACGCGAACAAGCCGAGATACTCAAAGTAAGAGAAGAAGAAAGACTCAAGTCCGAATCTGTTCGGATTAAGACAGAAGAATCTCTTGCTGTACAAGAAGAAAATAAATTACGCCAGATCATTATTGCGGAAAAAAATAAACAACGCACGAATGCTGTTGAGACCGAGCGTGTAGAAAAAGATCGCGCATTGGAAGCTACCGAGCGCGAGAAGATCGTAACACTGGCGCAGATTGAAAAAGAGAAAACAGTAGAGGTGGAGCGTAAGAATATTCAGGATGTTATTCGCGATCGCGTACGTCTTGAAAAAGGTGTGGTAGAAGAGCAACAAGGTGTAAAAGACCTCGAGGCATTCCGTGAAGTGGAGCGTAACAAAACAGTAGGTATAACACAGGCCAGTCAACAGGCTGAAGAAAAACTGATCTATACTGTGAAGGCTGCAGAGGCTGAGAAAAAAGCTGCAGAAGAAAAAGCGAAACAGTTGATCATTGATGCCGATGCCAAGAAAGAAGCCGCGGTGAAGCAGGCAGAGGCGCGCAAAATACTAGCCGAAGCTCAGGCACGTGAAGAAGCAACGAAAGGACTTTCTGAAGCAGAGGTTATGATGGCAAAAGCAGAAGCATCCGAAAGACAAGGTATAGTGGATGCAACCGTAATTGAGAAAGTTGCCGAAGCTAAACGCAAGGAAGGTTTAACCGAAGCTGAAGTAACGAAAGAAAAGGCTTTAGCAGAAGCAGCAGGTATCCAGGAAAAAGCGGAAGCAATGAAAAAACTGGATGGTGTTGGAAAAGATCACGAAGAGTTCAAGTTGTTGCTGGCGAAAGAAAGAGATATAGCACTTGCACAGATCAATACACAAACGCAGATAGCCGAAGCCCAGGCCGCTATATTGGGAGAGGCATTGAAGTCTGCGAAGATTGACATCGTAGGTGGTGAAACCATGTTCTTCCAGAATATAGTTAACCAGGTTTCGAATGCGAAAGGCTTTGATCGTTTGATCAACGAAAGCGAGAACGCAACACAGATCAAAGCTGCTATACTCGGAGAAGGAGGGAACGGTGGCGATTTGTTGACTCGTATCCGCGACTTTGCTGTGAAGTATAATATAACTTCGAACGATATCAAGAACCTGACCATTTCAAGTCTGATTTTGAAAATGCAGCAGAATAGTTCTGACGAAGATCGTCCGTCACTGCTCAACCTCGCCAACCTGGCAAATAGTTTAGGATTATCGAACAAGAAGCTGTAGTACATCAGTCATCGATGGTTCTCAGCTGAGCCAAGATCATATGTGCTTGAATCGGGACTTGATGAGAGTCCCGATCAGGCCGTGATGATGGCAGTAATTTTTACAGATGTATAGATGTTCATCAGCGTTTATCTTTTTCCCTAATGGCAGGTACTGAAAACACAAATACAATATTAGATTCCGGTACATACGAGATCATCCGGAAGCGACTGGAAGAGCAACGGTTGAATTTATCGGAGCGACTGGCGAAGCTGAATAACGCCCGCAAAGAGATCTTTAATTCTACCGGGTTTCAACTGATCGGCAATCAACGCATCACGACAGTAAACAGTGGTGTGCCGCGTGGTATTATGGCCTTTGGCAATCTTACCATTTTCGGTTATAATGTTCATTTTGGTTTGCGCGAAAACATCAAGCTCAGCGATGTCTTCAGTATATATATATTTACGGGAGATCACTTCGCTCCCGAGCCGCTTACGCTGATTGAAGACGAGAGCTTCGTTACAGACTTCGGTAATCTTTACAAGTACTATAGGGATTCAATCTTTGCCAAGTTTGTTAAGACCGAGAATCACCTATACATGGTTTTTCAAACCAGCAAAAATCCTGACGACCGAAAGGCTTTTAAATGGTTGATCAAAGACGACAAGCTGGTATATCTTGATGACCGGAGTATTCATGAAGTTAAGCGGGCACCACAACATGAATTCGATTGGATCAAAACCGACCTTGGCAATCGCAGGCTTGGTTTACATCCACATATTTCAATCCTGGACAAAGTATTCATCGAAGCGGTTCACGGTGACATTACTTTTAAAATTGAAAACAACACCGATTCAGGACAGGGAATTTATTCGGAGCCGGTCTTAAATAAAGATCAGCAGTTGGATGATGCCGAATATCATTATGCGGATCTCGGCAATCTTATACCCATCAAAATAAAACCATATGGAGAGAACTTTCGTGCCTATATTTTCAATGTGCGAACCAAGCAGGTTCTTCCCATCAATAGTCTGCTCGATGCTGGCGTTTTGCTGCCAGACAATCAAGGAATAGTTTTCCCGAACGGCTATTACCTGCAAAATGGAGAGCACAAAATATTCGAACTCAATATAGCAGAGCTGGAATATAGCAATAGTATTACTTCGCCCAATGGCGAAGATTACCTGTATATATTCTACCAGAAGCAGACCAATACGTATGTGTTGATGTCATACAACATGATCGCACAACAAGTAGAGACACCGATCATCTGTAATGGCTTTACTGTATTCAGCGATGGAATACTGGTCTATTTCAGATCGGAGAATGAAGCGGTGAGGCATCACCAGGTGCAGATCTGGCAAACTCCATATACGGCTACACTCCAGGAAAATACAGCAATGAGTAATAATGTGCTGTATAAGATCGGTAATAAAGATATAGTGAGTGCGATGAGTGAAAGCCAGGAAGTAATACAGCTTTTACAAAAAGAAGACAGCTACGAAGATCTTTACGAAGATATACACAAGCGCACGAATGATATTGTTGATTCGTATTTCTGGTTAAAGGATGACGGTACGTTCGATCTTGCCACTCCGCTAACGCAGATCAGGAATATAGCCAACACGGCTATAGATGAGTTTGCAAAAGTGCAGGCGCAACGCCAGCATGCCAAGGACAATCTCGTGGCCATGCAAAAGCGCGTGGATCAGTTGGTGATCGATGTAAAGGGTGCGACCATCACATCGCTGGATCAGCTTGTAAAACTGCTTGCAACAACGCGGAGTATGCAGGGTGCTGTTATCGATCTGCAAAACATTCGGTATATTGATAGTAATGCTGTCAGTGTATTAAAAGATATACTCGCACAATATAACAGTTCACTATCGCAGGATACCGTTACTTTTTTATTGAAAGAAGATGCCCTTGCACCTTATGCAGAAAAGGTTGCAACGCTCAAAAAAGCAGCAAGTCTTGTTACAAAAGTGATTGATTCGCAGCCGGTGGAACAGGCTATAAAAGAGATTTCTACCGGCCTTGAGATGCTCATCGATATACTGAACAGTTTGAAAATTGAAGACACTACGCAAACCACGCGTATTGTTGAAAAGATCTCGCTGATATTCGCGTCACTGAATGAAGTGAAAGCAGAACTGGTACGCGTTACCACGGCTTTGAAAGCACAGGAATCGACCGGCCAGTTTTATGCGCAACTTACTCTACTGGATCAAAGTATAGTAAACTTCCTGGACCTCTCTACATCGCCTGAAAAATGTGAAGAGTATTTCACGAAGGTTGGCATTCAGGTGGAGGAACTGGAAAGTAAATTTGCCGACTTTGATGAATTCGTTCTCAAGATTGCAGATAAGCGTGACGAGGTAGTCAAGGCGTTCAACGGTAAAAAAGAAATGCTGATCGCGCAGCTGAACAAGCGCACAACAGCATTGGAGCAGATCGGTTTGCGCGTTCTGAAGAACATTGAGAATAAAGCGCAGTCCTTCAACGACAAGGAAACTATATACGCATTTTTCTCTACCGACCTAATGGTAGACAAGGTGCGTAACCTGATGGACGAATTAAAAGATCTCGGTGATGTAGCGAAAGCAGAAAACCTTGAGAACCTTGTTAAAGTTGCACAGGAAACTGCACTGCGAAATCTCAAAGACAAAACTGATCTTTTTGTTGATGGTCAAAACATTATAGCACTTGGTACTTACAAGTTCATTGTAAATAAACAGGTGTTGGATCTTACGATCATTCGCAGAAATGAGAATTTATTTTTTCACCTTCTCGGAACAAGCTTCTATAAGCAGGTGTCCGCTGAATCGCTATACCAGCACCGCGCTATATGGGAGCAGGAGCTGATATCTGAAAATGCAGAGATATACCGTTCGGAATACCTGGCGTATCAAACCTATCTTGAAAGTCTGCAACAGAATGATACATGGAACTATGAAACGTTTCTGAATGATCGCACCGAGCGTGATTATGCAGCGGCTTATCTCAAAGGCGTTCATAATACAGATGCTGCCATTATATACCAGGGACTTAAAAAACTTCAGGCAGAATTAGATATACTTCAGTTTTCTCCGGCTATTCGTGTAGCTGCTCAATTGTTCTGGTTTGGATTGGATGAAGCTTCACGTAACAAGCTACAGCAACTGATTACAGCCGCCTATGCTATACAGGAAAGTTTCCCGCAAAGCAAGCGTGCAGCTTTTGTTGGCAAGGAATTGTCATCACAGTTCTCACAATCGAAGATTGCTTACGAATCTGTAGATGCCAACGATGTAGCGCTATATTTATACTCGGAACTTTCTGCCGCCCGGCATTTTACCTGCAGTCAGCAGGCGCTGCATCTCAAAAAAGCGTTCGATGAATATTTAGCGGCACAAAAACGATCAGCACTGTTTCTGCAGGAAGTAAATAACACTGGTTTCGATACAGGAGAACGATTTTATATAATTCAAAGCTGGCTCCAGGCGTTTCTTCAAACCCGATCAGTGGCAACCGATGAACTATATATTGATGAAGCGGCATGCTTGCTGCTTTTCAAAGATCATACCTATAGAGAAAGGGCAGCCGCAGATTCTATTGAACTTACCGGCTTAAAAGGCACGCATGCCGTGATACCGGGTGAAGGCAAATATATATTGAACTTCCACCGGTTTACAAAAAAGATGCGCAGCTATTTTGACACGATTGTTCCGGCATTCACATCGTTCAACCAGCTCAAGGAACAATTGGTACAGGAGTATCGCCAGCAGTTAAAGATCAGTGAGCTGGAACCAAAAGTATTAAGTTCCTTTGTTCGCAATCGACTTATCAACGAAGTATACTTTCCGTTGATCGGTGCGAATCTGGCCAAACAAATTGGTGCGGCAGGCGATGACAAACGCACAGCGCGTATGGGTATGCTGTTGCTGGTATCACCGCCCGGCTATGGTAAAACAACATTAATGGAGTACCTCGCAAAAACGATGGGACTACATTTTGTGAAAATAAATGGTCCTACCATTGGGCATAGTATCACATCTATAGATCCGCAGGAAGCAACAACGTCAGGGGCACGGGCAGAACTTAAAAAAATAAATCTTTCATTCGAGATGGCCGATAATGTGATGCTATATATAGACGATATTCAGCATTGCAGTGCCGAGTTTCTTCAGAAATTTATATCGCTCGCAGATGGCCAGCGAAAGATGGATGGCATTTTTGAAGGAGAAAGCAAAACGTATGACTTGCGCGGAAAACGTTTCTGTGTAGTGATGGCCGGCAACCCCTATACCGAGAGTGGTGAGCAATTTAAAATTCCGGATATGTTAGCGAACCGCGCAGATGTATATAATCTCGGAGATGTCATCGGTAGTTCAGATCAACTGTTCAAACTCAGTCTCATTGAAAACTGTGTGGCAGAGAATAGGTATATGCAACGCATCAGCAATCGTAGTTTTGATGACCTGTATAAACTCACCAGTTCTGTAGAAACAAAAAGCGACCTGCTGCCTGAACTTGAAGGTAACTATAACCAGCAGGAAATTGATGATGCTATTGCCGTGCTGAAGAACATCATCCGCATTCGCGATGTAGTGATGCTTGTGAACCAGCAATATATAGCGAGTGCCGCTATGAAAGATGCCTATCGTACGGAACCGGCCTTCAAACTGCAGGGGTCATACCGGAATATGAATAAGATGGCGGGCAAAGTTGTACCGCTTATGAATCCTGAAGAAGTGAACACATTGATTCTTTCTCACTACGAAGGAGAGTCTCAAACCTTAACATCCGATGCAGAAGCTAACCTGCTTCGACTAAAAGAAATTGCAGGCTTCCTCAATGAACAGGAAGTAGCACGCTGGCAGCAGATCAAAGAGATTTTTGTGAAGAACAATAAATTTGGAATGCTGAACGAAGGCGACACTTCAGGCCAGATGTTAATTCAGTTGAGTTCCTTTAACGACCACCTCGAGGCTATTGCAAAAGCAATCAAAGGAGATCGATAGCTGCTTATCAACCTGCCAACTTATAAACGACTCATGCTATACCTTACAAAGGATATACGTATGAGTCGTTATCTTTATTTCTTTCCCTGATTGCTTCGGTCGATTTCCGTTGATTGCTAAATTCCAATCGTTCATCCTAAAGCATAAATATCAAAACAATTATACATACATTTACGTAATTAATCGTGTGATCTTGAAAAAACGCGCGTCACGACAATCACCCTCCGATACACTTCGGGAGCGGAGCAACCATCAACCACCTCGATGGGCTCAACGCTTTATTGAATGGTATTGCAAACCGCGGCTTGCTGAAGATCTGATGGGGGACCTTCAGGAATATTTTGAGCGGAATGTGAAATCGAAAGGTCCGTTTCGCGCCAGGCTCATTTATAGTATCGATGCATTCAAGTTCTTCAGACTATATACGGTGCGTGCACCGGAATTTGTAAACCTCTTAATCAACTGGATCATGATTGGAAGCTACATCAAAACATCAATGCGCAGTGTAACGCGCAATAAACTGTTCTCGACAATCAACATTGTTGGTCTTGCTATAAGTATGTCCGTTGGACTGTTGTTGATAGCGTTCGTGCACGACTTGCTGTCGTATGATACATTCAACGAGAAAAAAAATCGTATATATCGCATTACCTCGCACGCAACGTTCGAGCAGGGATATAGCGACAAGTTTGCAACCACCTCGATAAAAATAGGTAAACTGATTCGGGAAAAAGTGTCCGGTGTGGAGGAATCCACGATGATACAGACTGAGTTTTCCGGTGATGCAAGCATCAATAACAATGTTGTTCCATTCACTGGTATATATGCTGAACCTTCGATGCTTCGGATCTTCACGCTGCCGATGTTGAAAGGCAATGCCGCCACAGCTCTTANNTGAAAGATGTTCCTTTTTTTTCGCATCTTCAATTTGAATCGCTTGTTTCTTCCAGTACGATCGAACCAGTGATGTCGAAAAATCAGGAGCTTCAGAAGTGGGTAAACGTTTGGCAGAGAAACTATATCTATTTGCTGTTGCCTGAAAATACAAATGTCTCCGATATTCAGATGCAGCTCGATGCAATCTGTGCAGAAGAAAATAAAGCAGATGATAAAGCCGAGATATACTTTACGCTTCTGCCGTTGCATGACATTGTGCTGGGGGAAGAGCTAAGCAATTCCATTGGACCTGTGATGCCTGCCATTGTACTGTGGATCATTAGTGGATTGACACTTGTCGTGATTCTGTCGGCATGCTTCAACTATACCAATCTTTCCATTGCAAGATCGATGAGGCGTTACAAGGAGATAGGTTTGCGCAAGGTGATCGGTGCGGGTAGCAGTCAGGTACGTTTGCAATTTTTGACCGAGGCGGTAATTGTATCGCTTGTCGCTCTTCTTCTTTCTTTTGGAATATTCCTGGTGCTCCGTCCGCAGTTTATAAATATAGCGCCAGAACTTCTGAAAATGGTAAAGCTTGATATAACCATACCGATGGCTTTAATGTTTGTTGCGTTCGCTCTGGTGGTTGGTATTGTGGCTGGCTCGTTACCTGCTATATTCTTTGCGAAAGTCGGTATCATTCATGCATTGAAAGATGTGTCATCCATAAAAGTATTCAAAGGACTTAGCTACAGACGCGCGCTCGTGTTAGTTCAATATACACTTACGCTGATCTTCATTACCAGTGCAGTTATCGGTTATGTTCAGTATAAAGATATTCTCGCTTTCGATCTTGGTTTTAGTACCGAAAATATTCTCAACATCAGTCTGCAAAAAAATAAACCGGAGGCTTTGATCAACAAGCTGAAAGCTATGCCTGAAGTAACCGGAGTCTCGCAGTCACGACTATTGACGAGCGTTGGCAATGCATGGGGAGGTTCGATGAAGTATAAAGACCTGCACGATTCCGCTATTGTACTGACGAATATAGTTGATGAGAACTATATACCTCTGCATGGATATAAGCTTATCGCGGGGCAGAACTTTATTACAAGACCCGTAACAAAAGATGCCACAAGTGAAGTAATTGTAAATGAAAAAACGTTGAAGCGATTTAGCATTGCAAATGGTGATCCTGAAAAAGCTATTGGACAGGAAGTTCTTCTGAATAATAAAAAGCTTGCCATCGTGGGTGTGATGAAGGACTTTCATTATGGAAAACTGGATTCAAACATCGAACCGGTTGTACTCACATACCTTACACCCGATGCATTCCTGACAAGCGATGGGAGAGACGGACTGGTAAATGTACGCGTTAACACCAGCAACCCGATTGAAACGATGGCAAAGATCGAAGCGGTGTGGAAAAGCCTTGACCCTGTTCATCCATTCGAAGGACAATTCTATGACGATGCAATCGAAGAAGCTTATAACGAACTCTCTGCGATGATCAAAGTTATAGGATTTCTTTCGTTCATCGCGATCTCCATTGCTTCGCTGGGATTGCTGGGCATGGTGGTATTTACTACTGAAACAAGACTCAAGGAGATTAGTATACGCAAGGTGTTGGGGGCAACATCTGGCAACCTTGTATTGTTGTTAAGTCGTGGATTCGTAATGCTGCTGGCGATCTCCGCACTGATAGCGTTACCCATAACCTATATCTTTTTTGAAAATGTAGTACTCACCAATTTCCCTTTTCATAATCCCGTTGGTATAGGAGAGTTGTTTGCCGGGTTGCTGGCTGTGTTAGCGATAGCATTTGTCATGATCGGTTCGCAGACTATAAAAGCTGCTCAAAGTAATCCTGCCGAGGTATTGAAGAGTGAGTAGTAATTGGGAGTATGTCATTATTGACATATCTTTGCCAATGTGGGTACAAAAAGAAAAAGTCTCGAATCAAAAGGATTTAAAGTAGGCAGCGCTCAGGAGTTTCTGAATTTGTCACCGGAGGAAGTCAACTATATTGAACTCAAAATTGCTTTGGGTAAGAAGTTACAAGCTTATCGAAAAGCAAAGCGGTTCACGCAAACTGAATTTGCCCGCAGAATCAAATCGAGTCAGTCTAGAGTTGCGAAAATGGAATCAGGCGACCCTTCTGTTTCGATTGATTTGATGGTGCGTTCTTTATTTGCTTTGGGAGCATCACAAAAACAATTGGAAAAAATCGTTGCATGATGCAAACCCTGGTATATATATACCACCGTCAGCCTTTCAATTTTATGCTGGACACTCTTTTCTGATTTAAATATCGTCTGACTGGAATATCGAAGAATCGCATCGCTAAATAGGCAAAGAGGATCAGGAAGAGTACACCGCCTATAATGACATAAGTAACTTCTCTCATGGATGGCTTGACGCTTGTATAGTAATGACCAAAGATCCAGATCGCCCAGTAGTGTGTCATATATAGCGGGTAGGAGATGTTGCCGGAAAATTCACAGACTGCTTTCAGGCGTGGTGAAACGGTGGAACCTGCGCCAAGCGAGACAAGCAACGGAAAATAGATCAGGGCAACAAGCAGTTCGGCAAGCCAGCTCCATGTCAGCACAGGCATCACAAAGGCCAGCATCAGCAGTATACCAAGAGCTATAAAACCGAACTTGTTCCGGATGATGAGGTTATAGCGAAAGATAAGAATGCCGGCAAGGAAGGAATAGAACACACGTGCGCCACCGTCCCAGAAGTTATTGCCTGCCCAGCCGCCTAATAAATTACCTGCCCTATACGCCACAACGGACAGGGTACCGGCCGCCAGGACCAACAGTACTATTAAAATCGCGCGATTGATTCTGGACAAGATCAGCGCATAAAAAATGTTTGCTATATATTCCCAGAACAGCGACCATGAAGGTGCATTAAACCCAAATAAGTTGAATGCACGCTCCTCCATCATCGGGGCTGGTATCATCAATAGTGAACTCAGAAATAACAAGATCAATGCACCGATCCCGTAAGCATTGGCTTCCGAGCTAAAAGGATCCAGGAAAAATGCGAGCAGCCCGAGGACAGATCCCAGGACAACCAACGGATGAAGCCTGATGAGACGTGCCTTGAAAAACTCAATCATGCCTAGTTTCTGAATCTTGCCATCGTAAGCATAAGCAATGACGAACCCGGACAGACAAAAGAAAAAATCTACGGCAAGATAACCGTGACCTATAAAGTTTTTGCTAAAGTCTGAGAACACCCATTCCATGAAATGGAAGACGACTACAGCCAGTGCTGCTATTCCTCTCAGGCCATCAAGAATTATAAAATGTTTCCTGGTCTGCGTTATGTCCACCGCGTTGCTGTCCATTAAATTTTTCAAGGTTTACAATGCTCACAACAATAACGGCAGAAGGGCAATATTCCTATTCTTATTTTCTGTACGGTATTTTGCGGCTTCATAAAAACAGCACGTCATGTGGTATTGACTTGCCAGCAAAGTATATATTCCTGAATTACGAGTGACTCCTGCTTGCAGGAAGCAATTCTATATACTGATCACTTCCACTTTTCTCATTTTGATTACAACGATCCTCAATTAGACTACAAACGGGATTTTAACGCTGAAGACTTTTGACATCAGAAATCTAAAGTCTTATTTATGAACGATCAGAATGAAAAATTGAATGCGCAAATAGCATCAGTCAACGAGACACGTGACAAAGTATGGTTTATTACCGGAACCTCTCGCGGGTTTGGACGCATCTGGGCTCAGGCCGCACTTGAACGTGGAGACAAGGTTGCTGCTACTGCAAGAAATCTTGCAAGCATCGCTGGCCTTAAAGAAAAATATGGTCACAATGTTTTAACGCTGGAGCTTGACGTAACAAAATCTGAACAGGTAGAAAAGGTTGTGAAGCAAGCGCATGCTCACTTCGGAAAGATTGATGTTGTTCTTAACAATGCAGGCTATTCGCTTGTCGGTACAATTGAAGAATCAAGTGCTGAAGATATTCGCGCCCAATATGAAACAAATATCTTTGGTTCACTCTCTGTAATTAAAGCTGCTTTGCCACTGCTGCGAGCGCAGGGTGGAGGACATATACTGGGAGTGTCAAGCAGCCTTGGGCATGTAACACTGCCGGTAATCGGCTACTACTGTTCTTCCAAATGGGCTTTTGAAGCTATTCATGAAAGTCTTGCTGCAGAAGTGAAACAGTTTGGTATCAACGTAACCATTGTCGAGCCGGGTGCTTACGCTACTGAATTTGGAAGCCAGGATTCATTGAAGTTTGCGCAGGGTCTCGATATCTATACGGCGTTTAAAGAACAGTTTATGGAAGGTTTAAAAACGTTCGAGCGAGGCGATCCAAACGCAACATCACAGGCTATATTTAAGATTGTTGATGCCGCGCAGCCACCGCTTCGATTTATACTCGGCTCCCAAAGTTTACCCTGGATACGTGCAGCCTATGCCGAGCGTTTAGCTACCTGGGAAACATGGGAAGAAGTTTCCAACGCAGCACAAACTACAGGTGTACAATGAACCTGCAGGCGTAAAAAGTGTTTATAAGTATACATTGATAATTGATGTCTGTCAAAGACATCAATTATCCTTTTTAATTTTTGAGAATGAAAAAGAAAGGAGGAAGTCCTCTGAAGTTCGCTTCGCTATCGGAAGCGCATCGTGCCTTTGGCTTGCCGATGCCCAGGCATCCGCTGATCAGTATGCTTAATAATGTTGGATCGCTGACGGGAGTTGCTCAACCTACAGGCTCGCATGTGTTGAACTTCTATAAGATATCCTATAAACCGAAACGCAAGGGAAGATTACGATATGGACAAGGCTATTATGACTTTGATGAAGGCGGTTTATTATTTGCTGCTCCCAACCAGATCATTGGCAACGGTAACACCGAGGCCGATGCTGCCGAAACATGTTCATTATATACATTGCTGATCCACCCGGACTTTTTGTTGAATCATTCATTGTCCAAAAAGATTAAGCAATATGGATTCTTCTCTTACTCTGCGAATGAAGCGTTGCATCTTTCGGAAGAAGAGAAGCAAATTATCATTTCCATTTTTGAAATGATCGAATCGGAATTGAACAGCAGAATTGACGACTTCAGTCAGGACGTAGTTGTTTCTCAGCTTGAGCTGTTGCTGAACTATGCTAATCGCTTTTACAAGCGCCAGTTTATTACACGCAAGGCAGCCAGTAACGATATACTGCTAAAACTTGAAGATATACTTACGAAGCATTTCGATAATGATCAATCAACTGGTATACCCACTGTTAAATACCTGGCAGACCAGCTGAACATTTCATCGAGTTACCTGAGTGACATGCTTCGTATACTCACCGGTAAAAACGCACAGCAACACATTCATGATAAACTTATAGAGAAAGGGAAGGAGATGCTGTCCACCACAAGCCTGTCGGTAGGCGAAGTCGCGTTTGCTTTAGGGTTTGAACACTCGCAGTCGTTCAGTAAATTTTTTAAAACCAAAACGAAACTCTCGCCATTGGAATTCAGACAGTCTTTTAATTGACAGCATTGCCTACTGCTGCGTGTAAATGAAAAGGTATAGCGCTATATCTTCAACTATAGGTACTTCGTTAGATGTAAGGATTGTTACTTGCCATAATGGTATTGTTTATTCTTATTTCAATTCTTCGCAGTGAAATTTGTGAATCGTTAGCAGATCTGTTATTCTGGAAACTATATTTCATCACTGTCAATACGCAAAATCCGGTCGCAGTCTTCCAGGTCGAAACTCCATTTTTCGTCTGGAAGAATGCTGTTAATATCCGGTTTAAGTTTATTAACCTGATTTTTGTTTTTGACAGAAGTTTTGAAAACGTAAATCATTTTTTGGATAAAGTAGCCAACAGGCCTTTCAGGTTTTCATAGGTCATATTCATTCCTATTTTAAAGCCTTCAAGCAAGGACTCTAACCGGTCAAGCGATTCATTATATATACTGATACTTACTTTTGTTCCCTGAAAGCCATCGGTGCCGTCATGTTCGCTAAAACTTAAATCCCAATCGGAACCTGCAGCCTCAGGGTTCTCATCTTTGTCAGAAAAGACATTGAACATTTTGAAATTCGTCTTCGGACTAATCGAGGTATATCGCTGAATAGCCCAACGCTCTTGTCCTTCAGGACTTACCATTGCATAAAACCTTCTGCCTCCAACTTTGAAGTCCATGAATTTTGTTTTTGAAGTAAAGGGTTTAGGTGCATACCATTGATCAAGAATTTCAGGTATAGTAAAAGCATCCCATACCAGTGATAGTTCAGCATCAAACTCCATGGTTATGTATACCATCTTTGTTGTTTTGTCAACAGTAAAATCAAATAGCGAAGTGTTGTTCATTTTTTTTGTTTTTTCATGGTTGATAATACGTCAGTAAGTTGATGAAAGCGTGCTTCCCAAATTTTTCTGAATTGGCTTAACCACTTATCGATCTCTTTCATTTTTTCAATTTCAAGTGAATAATAAATTTCTCTTCCCTTTTGCTCTTGCTTCACTAATTCACATTCCGTAAGAATTTGAATGTGCTTGGAAACCGCCTGTCTGCTGGTATGAAATTCTTCTGCGATGGCATTCGGTGTCATTGCCTGCGTTGCTATCAATACCAATATCGCCCTGCGTGTAGGGTCGGCTATTGCCTGAAAAATATCTCGTCTTACTTCCATAATATGCAACTATTTGATTGCAAATATAAATGCAATTATTTGGTTGCGCAAACCAAATGGTAAAAATTATAGTTGATTAGGATTAAAACCTGAAAACTAAATTTTGAAATCTATGTGCGGGCCGGTTTGTTTTTGCATTATAAATTACCTTGATTTATTTCGGTAAGTTTGAGCGATTATGCACAGATGCTTCGATTAGTAAATATAGGCTGCATAGGCATAGTTCGGTGAACAAGTAAATATGAAGACACTCTTAATTACCCCGGAAGGTTTAGAAAAATTAAAAGCGGAGTTGGATCACTTGTGGCGGGTTGAACGGCCAGACACCACGCAAAAGGTAGCCTGGGCCGCAAGCCTTGGAGATCGTTCAGAGAACGCAGACTATCATTACAATAAAAAGCGCCTGCGCGAAATTGACAGGCGTGTGCTCTACTTACGCAAGTGTATTGATGATTTGAAAGTTGTGAATTATTCTTCCTTCCAGGAAGGTAAGGTATTGTTTGGCGCGTGGGTAGAAATTGAAAATGACAAAGGCCAACAGAAACGCTTTCGTATAGTCGGTTCTGAGGAGATTATGGATACCAAAGACTATATTTCGATAGATTCACCGATGGCACATGCACTGATGAAAAAAGAAGTGGGCGATGAAGTAGTAGTGAAAACTGGTGCTGGTGAGTTTGTGTGGCGTATTATAAAAATTGAATATCAGAAATAAGGTTGTTGTACTCTAATTCCGAAAACGTAGAACACTACTGTTGCTAAGAATCATTGTTGATACGACTGGCAAATGAATTATAAAGAGATTAAGCCGAACGGATTTTTGAACAACTTTGTGCAAAGCTTCTGGTATTATCAAACTACTGATACCGAAGTTCATCACACGATATTGCCAGATGGTTACTTTGACTTAATTGCAGAGTTTGAAAATGATGCGTTGGTAATTGTAAAATTAACGGGTGTATGGACAAAACCCAAAGACATCATCATTCCGAAAAACATAAAGTTCTTCGCAGTAAGATTCAAACTTTTAGCAATTGAGTATCTCTTTAAAAAAGAGATTAAATCCATTTTAAATACTACCCTAAATTTACCTTTTACATTTTGGAATCTCGATGCATATAACTGTAATGAGTTTGAAAAGTTTGTTGCCGATACTTCCGATAAACTGGATGCATCAATAAAGCATCTGCATGAAATTGACAGAAGAAAATTAAAACTCTTTGATATAGTATATCAGCAGGAAGCTAAAACTGTGTCGGAACTTTCAGCTCAACTTTTTTGGAGCAGTAGACAAATTAGCAGATACTTTAATTCGCGGTTTGGCATTACGCTAAAAGAGTTTCTGAAAATTGTTCGCTGCAATGCTACATATAAAGAGATTTC
>DJFR01000245.1:35683-39645 GCA_002432545.1 Flammeovirgaceae bacterium UBA5867
TTTTATTCAAATGAAGATAAGTAAACTTTCTCCCAACTTTGAAGTAAGCAACATAAGAAAAACTGCTTCCTTTTATACGGAACACTTCGGCTTTAATCTGATTATGGCAGTTCCGGAAAGTCAGGATGGCATTGACCAGACTTTTGCAGAAAACAAGGAATACGTTTATGCCATGATGCATAAAGACAATGTTGAATTTATGTTTCAACGAACCGATACTTTTAAGAATGACGTTGTGTTTTCAAAAGAGCTCCCCATTGGGGCAACCGTTTCTTTCTATATGGATATAGAAGGAATTACAGAATTTCATAAAATTCTGAAAGACAAAGGCCTTCAAATTACTGAATTGAAGACCACGTGGTATGGTATGCAAGAGTTTTATGTGAAAGACCTTAATGGCTATATTCTTGGGTTTGCGCAAAGGGTTGAATGAATTCTATATATTATATATAGGCAATTGTCTCATGCGTTACCCCTTCGGTACGTAACGATTTTATAGCCGCGCGCTGGAAGAAACCAATGAGATGCGCAATGAGCTCTTCAATAAAATACCCAAGATAGCTCTTCAGTTTAAAGTTGCTTAGATTTGCAGAGCGATGTACTTCACAATATATATATATATATATATATATAGTACTCATGGTGATAAATGCTTTCAGCTTTATCAATAAGCCAGGCTCTGATATATAGCTGTGTTGGGGATTTCTTATTCATTATCCCCATGCCGCTGTGTTAGGCGGTCATTCATCTCATATCTTTCTGCTATGAACGAGTGGGTATGCTCGCGCGCATTAAGCATAAACGCTATATAGAAAGTTACCGTACCACTTCGCTAACCAAAATGATCGGAGCAACATCGGTATAATTTGCAAAGTCGGCTCGTATAGCATCCCTATTCGGAGCGATTGCCGCTTGATAATCACTAAGACTCTTTACATAAAATATTCCGATTGCCATATACGGTAGTGGTTGGTTAGGAATACCACTGGCAACGCCTTTTTCAATCGTATATTTAACCAGATTTGAACCCAGAAAACCTGCAACCATAGGCATGTGCTTCGTTTCATAATACTCCATGTTAAATGTTTTGCCTTCAGCAAAAGGATACATGACGGATACTTTGATCAGTCCCTTTTCAGCAACAGCCGAATTATGACTTTTAGATTTACGGGATTGTTTTTCCTGACCAAATGCTACAAAGCTTGCGGTCAGAAACAGGAACGATAGTATGAGTCTAAACTTCATTTGTATTTTTTTGGGTTGTGGAACTTGAGTCAATCCGGATTTTCGAGCGAAAGGTTTATACCTAAATGTCTGAAGAAGAGATCGATTTTGCAAAACGGTATTTCGATGGAATCAACGCGAGCTCTGCTTTTCGATGCAAATCTTCTCATGGCTGGTTAGCCCGTTCCGATTGCCTTATTGTAAATTTCGGTAGAGGAGGGGAGATAGGAAATGGCAGTTGGTAATGAATAAAAAGTATATAGGTGATGTTTAGGCAAAGAATTAATCCATCAGTTATCGCCTAATGAATTAATATAGTATTTACCCTCATGTGCCGGAAACTTTGAATCCTGCGCGTGCAAAAAGTCTTTTTGTACATTTTCAAAAATCTCAAGTATAACGCGTGATCGTTCCGCATTTGTTCTTAGTATGTCGATTACAATGGAGGCAAGCTGTAGATAGTTTTCTGCGTCTGCAGATTTAATGGCTTGTTCTATACTTGCTATCTCCGGCAATACATTTCTATACATTACACACGTATCGGATAATTTCCGAAATATAGTGTCGTGCACGTAGTTGTAAGAAAGTGAATTCAACTGCTCCATAGAAATCACAAGACAATTGTTGACTAAAAAAATGTTCCAGCAAGTTTCATGATGCTAAAATACACACATCCCAGCTATAGTCTGAGATGAATTTGTTATCAGGCAACTCGCAAAATTTTTATCATCAACACTTTGGCTGAACATTTTCGGACGAATGGATTTTTTCAAATCCATTGTCCCCGAGACATCAAATTCTCTTCATGAGAATGACTTGGATAATTTCAAGAGACACTATAATTACTTTGCAAGCAGGGCTTGTCCTTCAAAAGTTATCCCTGGCCAGCCATGAATCATAAATTGCCGGATATTCTGGTGATCAGCCCCACCAGGATTCTCCATTACAGATCGGTAGTGCTCTGCAAATAAAGTAAGTGTATCCGCTTTGTCCAGCTTATTTAGCTGCGCAAAAGTAAAAATCTTTGCACTTCCCTGGTTTTGATTGGCTTCATTGCGTAGGTCTCCATTTTTAAATGCCGTTGGCTGATGGTGATAATAAGTTTCGATAAATTCAATCACGTCTTTAAACAGGAGTGAATCGTCTTTTAACTTCTTTAACAAAATTNNTTTACACAAAATTAAATAACCATTTGAAAATGAAAAGTCTCCTTTGCTGGCGAGTACGATGTGATCATCTTTATATATAGGGATGTCGGATTTTCAGGTGAATCCAAGAATATACCCATACTTTATGCCTGATCTTCTGCTGTTTGTCGATCAAATGTAAAAAGCGAACGAGTTTGGCTAATTTGGGTTTTGTTCAACCAAAGAAAAATCACATTATTTGTTATATGAAAAGCCTGTTAATTGTCTGCGCGAATTGACTCTCCTTTATTAAAATCCCGTTCCTGGTAAATCAAGCTATAAATCATTTATAAGTATAAAATATATTAGCAACGATCACAACTGTAATCACACATGCCAAAATACTCCCTCTACCTTCTAATTAGTCTAAGCTTCTTATATACACTGTATGCCTGCAAAGACGACAGTGTGTCACCCGATCAACCGGAGCCGGTTGAGAAAACAATTGGTGTTGAAGGAGGAATTGTTGCTACTGCCGATAGCACCGCCATTGTAGACATAGAACAGAATACACTCACACAAGAAACCCTTATAAAAGTGGAGGCTACCAGCGAAACGGTTACCAATGGAATTGGTAGTGTTTATCGCATGTCTCCCGATGGACAAACATTTGCAAAGCCCGTTACCATTACACTTAAATACGATGATACTGCGCTTAATAATTCTTCAGCTGACTTCTTCCGAATTGCTACACGAAAAACAGGTAGCGAATGGGAAATACTCACTACTGCCACCCTCGATAAAACGAAGAGAACACTTTCGGTAGAAACATCTCATTTTAGTGATTGGACAATTGTAGAAACGCAAGGAGCTTTGAATGTTACCATAGATAGTCTTAGTTATACCAACCTGCCTGTAAAAGTTGTTGTAGTCGATTCACTGAAAGAAACACAACGTACCCTTGTTATAGCTACTGCCGCGGATGCTCAGTTCAACATGATATTTCAAGGTACAACTACTGCACCCAAACTGTATCACTCATCGTATGGTGGTGGATTACGCGCTACGCTTACTTCGCCTACCGGTAATGATTACTCTGACAGTAAGATTCTTCAAAATACCAAATATAGCACCACGCTTGTTTGTGGTACCACGGGAATGGCTGATACGCTGTTTGTACAACTTAGCCGTTGGGGAGATACATCTGGTAGCCGCATTTCCGGCACCATCCAGTCGGTTAATTCAAATGGCCAGCGCAGTCGAATGGGAGAAACGGCCAGCCTGAACTGTACTAACAAGACAAGCACCAAAGTGTCTGTCAGTGCAACGTTTGATTTTATCAGAAAATAAATAGGTATAAAAGTATATCTATATAGCGGCAGGGTTCCGCGTTTAAAAGTTTTATCAAACTGCGCCAGGACTATATTGAGATGTAAATAAGTAACTCTCAAATATGCCAGCCTAACGATGTGCCCCCGTTAGATGAAGAAAGTGGTCACCGTGTTCCTCTTTAGTAAAGATTAAAATTATACTGTCTGGCTAAAACTCCAGGAAGGTTTGTAAACTTGTTCACTACCGGCCACTGATCGCTATTTTTTCGTACACAGATGC
>DJFR01000245.1:39699-58981 GCA_002432545.1 Flammeovirgaceae bacterium UBA5867
GCTTCCATTTTTACGAACTGCCATATATATAGGTTGCTATATTTGGTATGTACGGAACGTTGGAGGTACTCAAATGTTTTGAAAATCATTGTTATGCGCTGGTCGCAATTTTGATCGTATTTATCTAGAAACTAAATCTGCATGAAAAGATTAACAATCCTTACACTCGCTTTATTGTCCCTGGCTCTTGTTCACTGCAATTCCGGAAGTTCAACGTCAAGTACAGTAAGCAATGGCCATGAGACCGTGAAGATCTCGGATGACGACAACACCTATACTGTCGAAGCAAGTTTTGCTGAAGAAAAGACCATGGATGTATTCCGGTATATCAACGAGGCCGTCACACCAAGTTCTACTTTAAATTCTCCTGAGGATCATGTCAATGCACGTGCTTCACTTTCAGGTGGCGGCATTATTCATCTTAAAGCCCGTAGTGGTGAACTCACGCTGACATTCGATAAGAAAGCCAACAGCGAAGAGGCCTACCATCGCGTGAAGGAGCTAGGCGAAGGCGTGAAGAAGATCTGTGATGTGAGGTAGTTACTCGGAATTAAAATAAATTGATTTCATGGCTCATAGTCTGGTACAAGCTTTATTGAATCGACGATATGAATATATACCTGTTGCTCTAAGAATACATCGAAGAACATCCTTTTTGTAAAGAGCGATACCAATTTTTTTGTAAGATACTTTTAGAAGGGAACTGGGCTATATGCTGTAGCCAGGTGTAACTGAAATGACCGTCACCTTTTGCATCTCCAGAATTCATTCAAATGTTTTTCTGTAGTTGAGTTTTCTTTTGCATGGCATGATCGACTTTAATATCTGTTCGAACCTAAAAAGTCGGATTTAGGAAAAACAAAGTCGGTTTGTATCAATAGCATAACTTTGCCGGGATATAAGTTTGCACTCGAACAATAAAACAACATTTTCTATACCTGCATACATACAAGTTAATTACCATGGAGGTGATGAGTACTACACATTATTCATGTAAGACACAGGGAAGTTCCTGGGTTGTAGTGCAGGATTTGTCAATGATTAATTTTTATATCGTAGTTTTCTCTTTTGCCTCCTGACGCATTGTAATGATAAAATAAATTCCAGGCACATAATGCGAAGTTTTACTTTCGATTGAGGACGGAATGCCAACGTCAACTCACCATTTAGATACATCCCGATATAACCGATGACCTCATCAGCAACTATGAGTAACAGATTAACACGTACGACACTCGAAACGAATAGCCGGCCGGTAAAAGTTATTCAATTTGGCAGCGGAAATTTTCTTCGGGGATTTGCGGATTACATGATCGATATCATGAATGACCATGCATCCTTCAATGGTAATGTTAAGATTATTCAGTCGGTAAGTTCCTCAGATAATGCAATCAATAGACAAGACGGTTTATACCACGTCTTGGTAAAGGGTTTACGTGGTGGAAAAACAGTATCCGAGATTCGGTTAATTACTTGCGTTGAAGGAACCTTAAATGCCAATAACCACTTCGAAGAGTTTCTCGCGCTTGCCAGTTTGCCAACCGTAGAATTCGTGATATCCAATACAACAGAAAGCGGAATTATATATATAGATGAACCATTTAGCAAGGACTCGCTTCCGGTTACTTTCCCCGGTAAGCTTACACGTTTGCTATGGGAGCGCTTTACTAAAAAACGGAAGGGATTAATTGTCATCCCCTGCGAGTTAATAGAGAATAATGGTGATACGCTGCGTGGAATTGTGTTGAAGTATGCATCATCGTGGTTTTTGTCGGATGATTTTAAGCAGTGGATACAGGATGAAAATGTTTTTTGCAATACGCTTGTTGATAGAATTGTTCCCGGATTTTCTTCCGTGGTGAGAGAGGAAGTAAAGGAACAAACAGGATATGAGGACAACGCGGCCGTGATGGTGGAGCCATACTCATTTCTTGCTATACAAGCCCCGGATTTTGTGCGTACGTTATTCCCCGCGGAGGTCGCTAACCTGCCAGTAAAGTTTGTGGAAGATATTAGTGAATATCGTCTGCGAAAAGTACGCATTCTCAATGGCGCGCATACTGCGATGATGGCATATAGTTATCTCCGTGGATTTAGAACTGTACGTCAGGCACTGAGCGATAAAGACATCGAACAATTCGTAACAGAAATTATTCACCAGGAGATCATCCCCACCTTGCCACAGCCTGTTGATGAACTTAAAACCTTCGCGGATGAGGTAATGGACCGTTTAAGAAATCCTTTTCTGGATCATCAGCTCTCTTCCATTGCTTTAAATTCAATTGATAAATTCAATGTGCGATTGCTGCCAACGCTTCTTGACTATTTTAAACGAATCGGTAAAACACCACCACGCATTACGCAAGCTCTTGCAGCACTAATTGTTTTCTATCGTGGGCAATACCAGGGGCAATCCATTCAGATACAAGACAGTCAAGCGGTAAAAGAAGTATTTCAAAATGCATGGAAGGAGGGCATTGAATCTTCATTACCAGAGCTATTGGCAAACGAAACGCTTTGGAAAGGTCACAATCTTAATCTGCTTGGAGATTTAAGAAGGGGTGTATGCGAAGGGATAATTGCTTTGCTAAGTAGCGAGAGTATAATTCACAAAGCTTGAATTTTCGATCTCCCGCTATCGAAGCGCAAGTTTTATCCCTAACATGGCGCGGAGCGGATTTTGCGGTGCGCCATCAAAGTCTGTGGAATTCCAACCGAGCGCAACCATATAGTGCTCGTTTAACAGGTTTTGAACATTGATAAACGTTGTGATATTTTTTCGGAATGTATATCCCATCGACATGTTTACCAATGTATACCCATTTAGTGTTTGTCGTCTGTTGTCGTTTGCTGCTTCCATGCGTACCATACGTTGTTTGCCTGCGTGTAGTAGTCGTGCAGAAAAGTGAAAGGATTTAGACTTGCCATCCATACCCACTCGGTACTGCCACGGGGTTATAGACGCTTGCTCTACGCTTACTTCAGACGAGCCGGGTTTGGACTCTTTTCCCTCCAGGTAGCTAACGGATGAGTATGCTATACATTCAAACTCGCTAATGGTAAAGGTAGTATTCAATGATAGGCTGCCACCATAATTAACTTGCAGTCTCTTGTTAACAGGTACTTCGATGAAATCAACTTGCCAGCCTAAGAATTTATTGTTGTATAAATTTGTGTTCTCATTGTCAGATACCTGTTCAATAAGATTATCAATGTTTGTATGATAAGCTGTTAATTGGGCATTGAAGCGTTTTGAGAATTTCTGTTCAATAGTAAATTCAAATGTCTGTGATGTAACGGGCTTTAATCCGGGATTCGGCAAGTGCCAGTGGTCAGAGCGATAGGTAGTGCCGTTGTCGAGTGTATAGAATGAACCGTACGATTCAAAGGAGATCATTGGTGATGGTGCCCAGTATGCAGTTCCGTAGAGTGCTTTCAATGTTGTTTTCTTCGAGAAGTGGAAGACCGATCCCACCCGTGGATTGATGGTTGATCCGAAGCGCGTGTTGTGATCGAATCGGATACCTGTTGTAAATGAAAGTCGCTCGATCGGAAAATATTGACTTTGTGCATATATACCAATATTACTATAGGTGATCGGGAAGAACTTGGCTTCAATTCCTGACGGATTGTTTTCGGCAACAGTGTTTAACAATGTACCGCTTGCGGCTGTTTTCCTGCTTACGGGTGATTGAAGTTCGGGTGTTTTCGGTACAGACTGAAATAACTCATAGGTAATGCCTCCGATCAGGTTTACCTTTTTGAATTTGGTGTAATGAAGCTGCTCTTCGATTTTCATCATCGAACCTGTGCTATATTTATAGCCATGCTCCATCGAACCGTAAAGGTTTCTGTAGTTTGATTTCGGATTGACCGAATAGAAACTACCCGTTAGCGTACTGATCGATTTTACATTACCTATATCTGCAGTATAGTTTGCACTGGCTGTTGTTACCCCCTGTCCGTAAAATACATTTTTATTATACACACCATCGTTGGGTGTAAATGTTGTTGACGTAGGTGTGGCGACATAATGGCGTAGCACCTTCATGTTGAAATTATTCTTCTCAAGTGATGCATAGATATTGTATGCTTTCACGGGACTTTCAAAGCGGGACTGTACAGGTTGTTGTGGCGTCATGATGCCATACGCGGTATTGAATACACCGGTCTCATGTGACGTCATGGAAAATTGATCTTGGTATATCTTTGAAAAATCAGGTTGTGCATCATACGAGTAAAGTCCGGCAAGCGATATTTTGAAATCGTTCTCCATCTTTTTTTGAATCACTACAGATGCGTTGCTATAACCGTTACTTCCTCCAGTTACCGATGCTGCAACGCCAGGGCTATCCGCATCACCGGGTTTCCGTGTGATAATGTTGACAACGCCAGCCATGGCATCTGCACCGTATAGCGCTGAACCTGGACCGTAAACTATTTCAATTTGCTTTGCGAAATAGATTGGAAAGTTTTCCAATATAGGGAGTGGTTCGTTGGTAGGCGAGGAGATGCGTAAACCATCGAGCATGATGATAAAGAAGTCTTGTCGCCCGACACCCCGAATACTTACCTTGTTATAATGCTGCGGATCGGTTTTGTCCTGAACCGTGATATCGACAAGATCATTCAGTACCTCAGCCAGATTATGATAGCCGCGCAGTTGTAGTTGCTCCTGCGTGACTACTTTTACAGTAGCCGGAGCGTTGTTTGCCCGCAGCGAACTTTGCGTAGGCGTAATCACCATCACATTCATTAATTCCTCAAACGAGAGATCAAGAAGCCGGTCTATCTTAAGCGTATCGTTGGCGTTTTTACTTTGCGACCATGCAAAAGCAACGGGCAGTAAAAGTATAGATACGATCAATTTGACTCTTTTCAGAAGCGCGTGAGGATAAATGTAAATCATGTAAGCCTGTTATTTCAGGAGTCACAAAAATGCAAGGCACAGCGAAAGCATCCATGCGTAAAAATCTGATTTGTAAAAATCAGGATCGTAGATGGTTGCTAAGGCATTCACTGTTAAACCGCATAGAGCCGAAGGGAAATTATACTAGGAAATCTCCGGAGGTAAAGTAGGGAAATATCGCATGGAGTAAACAGAGTGGGGAATCAGTTTCACGTATACTTGGTTTTCATGCTGGGACTTGTCGGTTATCATAGTGCAATGTGATAGGGAAGAAGGAGTCGATTGTTTGCAAAACAACGAAGCCGTCAGATATCGTTATTAACACAGCGTCAACGGATTGGTGGCTCGAATAGTGGATTTGGGCAACCACAATATTCAGAGCGCTACATATATACCAGGGTAAAAAACTTTTATTCGAGCCCGTTAATAGCACCGTATAAGCAACCGCATAGTCAGGGTTTTAATATGTAGCTGTACATGATGATTTAACATCAGAATTTTACTCACAGCTTCATTCTTCTTGATGTGTCACCCTGGTATAAATTTCTGCGGTTTGACGTGTTTATGCCCAAGAGTTTTGATCTATACATATATATACCCTGTGGATATACCATCCTTCTGTGTTGCTTCCGCTCATTTCAGACCACGTCATTTTATAATACCGCACCTGCAAGTAGGATTAGTTGCTTTTTTTATAACGCAAGGATTTGTAATGCGCTATCGTGATTTTGTATTTGATAATTTACTTAGCAACCGCCTTTGCGAGGGGCACGTTTATAAATTATTTTACCATCTCGTTCTACATAGTCGCCCGATACTATGGGGTATGAATACTTGGGCGCGTGCGATACATTGTGGCTTCTTATAATTATTTTGTCGTTAACTTTCAGGCTATGCAATTGCTCAAATTCATTGTCGAAGTTTAAAAAATTCTTGTCAGACTTTTCCGGCCCAAAACTAAGAATATAATCGTCACCATTAATCCTGACCATCACTCCGAAACCTAATCGTGAGCCTGGCGGAAGGGAGAGAGAAGTTACAACAGCCTCTATATTGGTAAAGGCACTTATGTGCTTCCTTATTTTAGCAGCACTGGCAAACACTTTTTTACCTTCGGGAGATGCTTCCCATTTTTTGTACTTTATACCGGCAGGGGTAGCCTCCCATTTTTTCAATGCCGCTTTTCTTTCAGCAGCAGAGAGTGGCTTTGAGGTTGACTTTTTAGAAGCTTCATTTTTAATTTCACGATTAGCAAATACTAATCCGCCAACCACAACCAGCGGTAAGATCAGCGCATAAATAATTTTTTTCATATTTTTTGTAGGGTTTAATAAAAATAGATCTGTATCTGATAAATCAAATAATTAGTCATTATACTTTTTGTTATTAAGGATTTCAACAAAGCTAAAGGTTTCTATCCTTGTCGTCTGTTAATGAGTTGTGAAAGAATGTTAACGAAACGTAAAATTTTTACAGACTGCTTTAGATTTTGCACCTAAACAGGTGTGTATATTGAATAAACATGTTGCCTATATATATAGGTCTCATGAAAACGTTGGTGGACTAGGTGTTTGATTGAGTAGTTATCAGATTGGCTTACCGGTATGGATTTTTGTTGTCGCATATGTGCTCAGATATTCTAGCAACAAGAAAAATCGAAATAGCCTGAAGATCACCAAGGCATTAATGTGTTTATTACGTTTTGTTCGGGTGTTTGGCGACATTACTTTCCAACGCAAAATTTACATTGAACTCCTCTCTCTGACATCATTGCATCGGCCAGGGGAGGACAAGTAGAAGCACTACGCAAATCCTGTGCTCCGATTTTTGTGTAGTCCAACTTGATAAATCCCAGTCCATAGATATTGTGGTTAAGTTAATTGGAGCCGCTGAAATTGTAAGTTGAAACCAGTATATATATGTCCGGATGTACAGATTGTTTACCCTTCTGAAACATGTGGTACAATATGTTTACCAACGGTAAAAATATGTTGCCGGGATGTATATAGGGTATTTAGCACGGTTGGCCNNACGTGGAGGCTACTGTAATTTGCTTTGCTGATGGGATGAGTTGAATCAATTAAAAATAAATTTCGTCTATTCCTCTTGCCAGAGTAATATTTATACTCATAGTAGATGTTTTTTGCAAACACAATCAATAATAATACGCTTACTGACGTATAGTAAACTATAAATCGTTGGATGAATCCTTTTGCCTGTCTTGATCTGTTGGAGAGCGAGTTATATGTATTTGTATTTTCAGCGTGTAACCATAACGTTGTAAACATGTTTAAACGCTTGTGATGTAAGTGTTGATGTAATTTTATTTTAATCATTGTATAGGTCATATCAAAAACTATATATACTTTCGATCACGATTAAGACTCCAGTTGATCTGAATTGTAAGTAAGTTGTTGGTATCAGGAGTGACGTAATCGCGATCCATAGTTTTTTGTTAGTGCTACTTATATACCTGATTTATCAGGTATTGATAACCTATATTGTGTATGCAGCGTTACTACCTTGTCGTTCTGATGTGGTGGTCTGTGAGTTATTGTGTCTTCCCTCAAACCGTTACGGTGACCGTTGATAGCTCAAAGATTAAACCACTGAAGCAAAATATTGCCTCAGATTCAATGCTGCAGCGTACGGCAGTACGTGCTAACGAGTTGTCCGCATATACTAAAGACATCAGCCTCGAAGAAGTTTACTCCAAACAGCGCTGGGATCGCCAATTTGACTCGCTCACGCAAATAGCAAACATTAATTTACCCTCCGTCCCTGAGGTAAACCCCCAACGTATATCGGAGCAGGATATAGTGGAGACGATAAACCAGAAAGTACAAGGCAACCGGTCTCTTCCAGACACCGCTGTTCCGGGTATATCAGATCCAAGTCAGAATTTATCAAAGGTAATTCCCTCATTACCATCCTATCAATTGGAAGATATAGCGAAGGCACAGCTTCCTCCCTTGCCAGGTGGTGTAACTAAGTCAAAGTACCTGAGTTCCCTGGATAGTATGCGCGATGTGAACTTGAAAGAAAACGCTGTTCGGCTGAAGGAAGCAAACATTAATGCGTCTCAAAAAATTTCGACTTTTACTCGTATTCCATCACTAATAGACCGTTCATACCTGGAAGGTGTTTTGGGAATGGCCATCGGGAAGGATCCACTATATCAAATAACGCCTTGCTGGGGTATACACCTATTTAAGTATATATCGGTTGGCGCTGGCCCCAACCTGCTGTTGTGGAAAGAACAAAAGCGGTTCCATTCTTCTATTGGCGCAAAGGTATTTACCAAAGTAGAGTTCTTTAAAAGACGTGTATATCTGCAGGGTGAAGACTTGATGGATTCGTATGCAGTCAATTCGGAAGAGTCGGGAAAAAGCTTTTACGAATGCCATAACTTCTTTGTTGGTGGAGGATGGCTGCTGTCGCTGTCAAGTCCGGTAACACTCAATTTGTCTCTCATGTATAATGTATCCGATCGCAGTATTTCTCAGCAGACGATATCTCCCTTTATTTTCAGAATTGGATTTAGTACCGTTAAAATTGAAAAATGATGTTACGAGAAACGCTATATATAGTATTGATACAGCTGGGGTTTGTGCTTGGGTGCATAGCTCAGCCATCGGCAAATAACGAGAAGCCTGTATACTATCATAATATAAACCTGAATTCCAGTCAGGCCGGGTTAATCTTTGAACCTAAACTAAATATCCAGTACTACGATAGCTATGGAGAGAAGGAATCTCTATCGCTGAAAGTATACAATACCAGACGCGAGCCGGTGGGGGAGTATAGCGTTCACAAGGATTTTGGTGCCAATTACTATACCATACAAATCGAGAGTATTTTTGCTTCGTGGCCTGTTGATGAGATGTATTCCATTGAGCTTACCAATGAAGTAAATGCAGTAAATGTTCTGTTGTTGAAGAAAATTGCACCACCAAAAGTCGAAGGCCCGCAAGTAAATATTCTCGTCAATCCAATTCGAATGAAATGCGAGAAAAGTGAGCCTGGCACAGTTGAATTTTATGGTCAGATATCAGGAGGGAAGACTCCCTATACAACAAACTGGTATATTCTCAATCAGAGTCGCACCAACCTCATGTACCAGCCCCGGCAAGATGTTATTGTCCGGCCGGGTAACACACCTGTTGTAACGGTTGATGCAACACCAGAGTATGTGGTCGTATTGAACGTGGTTGATGCGTGCGGAAATGAAGCGACACAACAGGTGGTGGTTACCTGTGACACGAAGGAAAAGAAAATCAACACGCTCTTTATAGAACCGTGGAAGCAAGCTGAACCGGTCAATCGTGGAAGTAACTGATATTGGATAGTATATAGGTATATATGATAAAAGACGTAAAATATTTTCATAGCGTGATGTGGGCTCTCAGCATGGCTGTAATCATCGGCTCATGCTCGGGCAGGATGAGCAAAGATGAATACAGCCAATGGATACAAGACTATGATAACGGTCTTCACGTAAAGGCTATACAAGGCGACTTTGTATACGATGTTCAATATGTGCCGGGAGAATGGAAGAATTTCCAAACGGCAAGCTATAGCGGAAACGAAACTGATTCAACGGATGGTTTGCAATATTATACGCTGACTATCGGAAATAATGCTGAAGGAACAGACCTTATTGACTTCGGAATTTCAAGTCTGGAGGAGAAACAACGAAAGTTATATTACTTCTCTTACCTTTTCCAGGATGACGTTTCCCTCGTGGATGGCGATGAACTGTTGCCCTGTGTTCTATATCATTTCGAAAAAGATGCTTCCATGCGTAAGTCCAGAACCTTTGTGCTCGGCTTTGAGCGCACCGCTGTAGTTTCTGAAGAAGTAAAGTTGAACATAAACTCCCCGTGGCTGGGTACTGCACCGGTAAGTATACATATATCAAAACGTAATATTCCCCATTTAGCATTATGATACGATTGTTACGAAATATCAGAAGGGAAGCAAGCCTGTTTGTATTGTCCGCGTTTGTCTGTCAGGTATTTTTGCCTGCAACTTCTTACGCGTTGACGTCCGGACCTACGCAGCCCGAAGTTCAGGCTTTTCAACCGGCAGGGACATCGGATATGGTGGATATGTTTACCGGTGACTTCTCTTATAATATACCTTTATTTGAGCTACCAGGGCCTAATGGGGGGTATCCGTTCAATTTGTCCTATCAGTCAGGATCGGGTATGGATACGGAAGCCAGTTGGGTTGGATTGGGTTTTTCATTAAATCCGGGTGCTATAACGCGACAAATGCGAGGTCTGCCCGATGAGTTTAAGGGCGATCCGGTTCACACAAAAATGTCAATAGATCCCAGTGTAACGGTGGGGCTAGGCGTAGGAGTAAGCCTCGAGGTGTTTGGAGCATCAGCGGAGATTGGCTCTATCGGTTTGGGAGTAACGCATAATAGTTATAAAGGCGTTGGCTATAGCATTGATGCTTCACTCGGCTATAAGATGGCGGCCGGTGGCGGAATGACCGCAGGGGTGGGACTCGATTTAAGCTTGAATTCCAAAGAGGGTGTTAATGTAAACCCTTCTCTTAGTCTGGGCGGAAAAATGGGCGAGTTTGGTTTAGGGGCAGGATATAATTCCAAACAAGGTCTTTCTACAGTATCGTTTACGCACTCCATTGATGCTTCGCGGATGTTGAAATACTCCGTGGGTGATAAAGTGAAGGCAGGTATAGCTAACAGCTCTGCAAGTCTTACATTGGCACATCCCGGGTATACACCCCAGGTAAGTATGCCCATGCGTAATGTGAGTATATCAGCGCAGTTTAAACCCGGAGGATCGTGGTGGGGATTTTTTGCGAATGGCTATATCCGCGGATTTTATAGTGAACAATGGTTGCATAACGACAAGAAACGAATTCGTTCTGATGCCTACGGATATATGCACTACGATCAGGGAATGCATGATTCAAAATCTGTTCTCGATTTTAACCGCGAGAAGGATGGCATTGTTACCAAGGAATCTCCGAATCTTTCTATACCATCACTGACATACGATATATATACGGTGGCGGGGCAAGGTATAGCTGCGATGTATCGTCCCTTGCGAAATGACTATGGTGTGGTGCGCGATCCGGAGACTTCATCTGTTTCCGTAGGTGGCTCTATTGGTGTCGATGTTGGCCCCGCTGCTTCTCACGTAGGGGTAAATTTGAGTGTTAACCATTCCAAGTCTACGTCCGGAGGTTGGGACGGTAACAATGATATTGGTTCACGGGCAGCCTTTCAGCAAAAGAATTTGAATGATACGTATGAGCCATGGTATTTTAAAGTACATGGAGAGCCTTCTGCAGAACCAGCAGAAACGCTGAATGCATTAGGCGGTACCGGTGCGGTTCGCGTGCGACTTACCGGGAACAATATTAATCCGACTGCCTCATCAACGGTGGAAGGACAAACTGGTGCAAGATCGATTCCTACATCTGCAGCTACGAACCGTGAACGTAAGGCTCGAAGCCAGGTAATACAGACTTTTACGAATGATGAACTGCTCGGAAGTTCGCAGGAAATTATACCGTACTTTAAAATCAAGTATAAAAGTGCCAATGGTTCTTTCCAGGATTTATCAAGAACCGATAAGCCAGGTCATCATATTGCTGCATTCACAGCTTTAACTCCGGATGGTCTGCGCTATAACTATGGCATACCAGCCTATAATTTATACCAGGAAGAAACAACGTTTAGTGCACACAAGCAGAATGGACAGACTTCAAAAGTGGATGTAGGTAACAACGGTCAGAGCGATCCGTTTTATGGACATTCGGATACGGAGAAGTTTCTCAAAAAAATGGAAATTCCTGCCTATGCACATTCATATTTACTCACGTCAATTGTTGGTCCTGATTATGTAGATGTTACCGGTGATGGTATATCCCCGGACGATCTTGGTTATTGGGTGAAATTTACCTATACCCGCACAGCATCAACAGGAGATGCATACAAATGGCGGGATCCATATTCCAAAGCTCACCTGCAGGAAGGCTGGAAGACTGATCCCCGCGATGATAAAGGATCGTATGTATATGGTGAGAAAGAAGTATGGTATTTGTCGCAGGCAGAAACAAAATCGCACATTACTACATTTACCTTGCAGGAGCGTCAGGATGCCCGTGGTGTAGCACAAAAATTACAGGATGCCAACAACACCGGCAAACCTCTCTATGCGTTACAGGAAATCAAACTATTTACACGCGCTGCAGGAAGTATACATCCTATTAAAGTTGTAAAGTTTGAATACGATTACTCTCAATGTCCGGGTGTATACAATAGCAACACAGGTGGTGGAAAATTAACGTTAAAGAAACTTTGGTTTGAGTATGGCGGCAGTCAGCGCGGGAAGCTCAACCCCTATATATTTACTTACCATGCTTCGAATCCATCGTACGATCAGCATGCTTATGATCGATGGGGCAATTATAAAACATACCCTGCCGGACAATATTCACACAACATCGATTATCCTTATGTGGTACAGGATCCTGCCCAGAAAACTTCGTTAGATAACTATGCTTCTGCGTGGAGTATAAAAGAAATAAGACTTCCTTCAGGGGGTAAAATAATTGTTGATTATGAAACTGATGACTACGCCTATGTGCAGCACATGCCTGCTATGCAAATGATGGAGGTCGTTGACCCGTATGGCCCTTCTACACAAGCAGAGAATAATACGTCCTTTGAATTGGACAGCGCCAGTACCAAGGTGAGATTCAAGCTGGAGGAAAAAATTTCAGGTACGCTTACCGCGGATCAGCAACGCGAAGAAGTATTAAAATATATTGATCAGAAAAGGAAGCAGCTTTACTTCAAGCTGAAAATAAACCTTCGGAGTGCCGGTGAAGGATTCTATGAGTATATATCAGGCTATGCAGATATAGCAACAGACAGAACCATGGCATTGGAGAAGGACAATTCGGGTAAATATGCTTACGGTTCGTTCTTCCTGGTTGCTGAAGATGGTTATCATCCCTTCTCCATGCGAGCCTGGCAACATCTTCGCACCAACCAACCGGAACTTGCCAACTCCGGGCGAAAGCTTAAGCAGGCATCCGGGGCAGGTGAACGAGTCGATCAAATCAAAAGTCTTGGCAGTGTCTTCACGCAGATCAGGCAAATGTTTGAAGGCTTCTATAAGTTCTGTAACAACAAAGACTGGGGAAAGGAAATTGTTTCCGGTAAATCATGGATCAGGCTTAACTCTCCCGACAAGATAAAGTATGGTGGCGGACTTCGCGTTCGTCAGATTACCATGACCGATAATTGGGCTGAGAAAGCTGAAGGTATATATGGACAGATATATGAATATACTACGGAAGAAAACGGTAAGCTTATCAGCAGTGGTGTTGCTGCCTATGAACCTTTGATTGGTGGCGATGAGAATCCGCTTCGGTATGCCAAGAAGTATGTTCAGGCCGTACCGTTGCGTTCCGATAATAACTTATTCTTTGAGTATCCGATTAATGAAAGCTACTATCCCGGGCCACAGATAGGATATAGGAAGGTAACTGTACATAGTCTGGCAAGTGCCAGCCTGGCCGGTAAAGATGTTAAGAATGCAACATTGCCGGATGGATCTTCTGTATTCCCGAAAGGAACAGGTGTCAGTTATGGAACTACGGGCGTAACGACTCACGAATTCTATACTGCGAAAGACTTCCCGGTAATTACCGATGAAACCGAGAAACAGAATAAACCATATAAACTTTCTGTGCCGATTCCATTCCTGGGGAATGTAAGTATATCGAAGCTTGCTGCCAGCCAGGGATATTCCATTGTAACCAATGATATGCATGGCAAGCCGAAACAGGTAAGTACCTATAGGCAGAACCAGAATGGCGTATTGGACAAAGAACCTGTTTCCTGGGTACGGTATAACTATGTAAGTGAATCAAGGCTATATCAGCAACAAAATGTTCAGGTGCTCAGCGCATGGTTTAAGGATAATGGCGATGGAACACTGAACCTGGCATCAGCAGGTGAAGTCCAGAATCCTGGTATACCCAAATATACCCTGGCGCAGGAGAATGAGTTTTTTATCGACATGCGGCAGTACCAGGATGTTACATGGGAAGGGGGCGCACGGATCAATACGGATATAGTATATATACCAATTCTCTTTGCGATCATACCCATACCGGTGCCGACCGTATGGCCCAGCATCAGCCGGTCAGAAAGTCAACTGAAAACCGCTGTTACTAATAAGGTAATTTTTAAATCAGGTATACTGGAGAGTACAGAAGCATTTGATGGAGGATCGCTCATTAAAACGAGCAATGTTAAATGGGACAAACTGACGGGAACGGTCGTATTGACGAAGGCAAATAATAACTATAATAATGCTGTATATAATTATACTATACCGGCTTATCAGCAATACGCAGGCATGGGCGCAGCGTATCAGAATGTCGGAACCGGTTTTGTTATGACAGGAGTATTACCAGTGCCTTATCGTGAAAAGCAATATAAGTTTTCTACGTCACTCCCTGAAAGTGCTATGTTTCCCGGAGATGAGTTGGTATTATATACAGGTACCGAAGGCTTATCAAATCCGGTTGCTACAGCGGTATATATAGGGGCAGAAGGTGGTGAAAAAATTATCTTCAGTGAGACTCCGCTTACCGATACAGAGTTCAGGGTCATGATCCTGCGATCAGGTTACCGTAATCAACTCAACGTCAGTGCAGGAAGCATCACGGCATTACAGGACCCGTCTATATCCGGACAAAGCACTGTATTCAGCAAACGAATTACCATACCTAAAGGAAAATAACCATCCCGTTATGAAGTATATTGTATGCACGCTACTCTTGCTTTCGTTTCTGAAAGTTATCGGTCAGCAAAATGTTTTGCCGGGAAGTCCTGACTATGATCGTCTCAAAGAAGAAGGTAAGATTCAGCAACCTGCAGCAACACCCAAACAGAAGAACTATCCGAGTTTACTCGCTGCTGCTCCGGCCAGGCAAGACGCTTCCGGTGATGCAACCCCGATGTCCAGAATGATGACGGCATCGGCAACAGAGCCGTGTATGGTGGAAGATCCTTCGAACGACCCTTCGTTTTCAGTGATGGCTCCCGAAGACGATGGCTCTACACAAGCTATATCCTTGCCGTTTACGTTCAACTTCTTTGGTATCAACTACCAGCAGTTGTATGTTAACATAAATGGCAATGTCACGTTTGATGCGCCCAACGGAGTATATAACGCAACGGGGTTTCCATCATCGTATGATATGATAGCTCCTTTCTGGGCCGATGTTGATACACGTGGTCTTTTTAGTGGACAGATATACTATAAAACTGAACCACATCGCTTTACTGCCATCTGGCACCAGGTGGGATATTATCAACGGAAAACCAACAAGCGCAATACATTCAAGTTGATTATAACAGATGGAAGTGATCCGGGTATAGGACTTGGAAATAATATAGCATTCTACTATGGCGATATGCAGTGGACCACGGGCGATGCTTCGGGCGGAGCAAATGGTTTTGGCGGTACACCGGCTACGGTTGGCATGGACAATGGAAAAGGAGAGGGGGCCTGCTTCTTTTATCAGTTAGGGCGCTTCTTTAAACCCGGCACTGAACTGATCGATCCGTATACACCTGCAGGTGTTGATTATCTCGATAACAAATGCTTCTATTTTGATGCTTCTACGATTCGCGAGATCACGTTCGATTTTGATTATACAAAGTTGTTATGCGCCATTGACTTTGAACCTAAAGTCGTAAATCCGCAAAACTGCCAGATATATACCTATTGGTGGGAGTTTGGCGATGGCACTATATCTGAGGAGTGGCACCCGATTCACAGCTTTAATGCTCCCGGTACCTATACCGTTGTGTTCAATGTATACTATGGATGTGGTGCCTGTAGCAACGATCCGGCAATGATTCAAAAGCAGATTACTATAAATGCATCAGAAGATGCCTTGATGGACACAGTTATACAGGTTACTTCGCAGCTGAAGCAGGAAGTGATCACTACCGCTGCTGCATCATTTTCCGATTCGTGGTCGCTTCAACATACCAGTCCGTCCTTGGAAGGAAAACATGGATTTTTAGCAGGCAGCCAGGGGGTATGGCGAAACGATGGCAACTATGTATATGAGACGCCACGGACTACGTCTAATGAGCCTGATCTTGAAAAAGATGGTACATTTTCGATGAATGGTTTTAACTGGGGACATGCTGAACTGGACGCTGTGCCTAACTGGATACATGTCAATGCGGCAACACAATATAGCCCCTATAGTTATGAAACCGAGAGCCGTGACGTGCAAGGCGTATATAGCGCAGCGCTGTATGACTACGGAGGACATTTACCCACAGCCAACGGTAGCAATATGCGCAATCGTGAAATGGCTTTTACCGGTTTTGAATATCTGAAGAGTGAATCGTCCGGCAACTGGATATTCAGTACACAGCCACTTCCGCTATATTCTGTTTATCCAACTCGTTTAAGTTATAAGAACATTGCAGTTGTTGAAGCGAGTGTACAGGAACTGGAGAACGTTACACACGTAGATGTTACCGGAAAATCATTTTTTATATTTACCCGTACACGTACCCGCACTATTCTCAACAATGAAGTGGTATGTATACGGCAACATCCCCAACGTCCGGACTGGTCGTTGATTGTTTTGCGACAGGCACTCTTCTCCAGCGTCTGGATAGGCGAAGTTAAAATCAATAACCAGGTTCAACCTGCTACATCGCCCGATATAGATTCAACCTTTGCACATACCGGTCGAAGCAGTTTGAAAATATCTGCGGAGAGAACATTTAAGCAAAACCTGCTACAGCTTGATTCCGGAAAATCCTACCTGATCAACGCCTGGGCCTCTGCTAAAAATCCACAGGTTGCCAAGCCGTTAATTGCCGACAACGTGGCGATCGAAGTAATTTTTCGAGACAAGCAAAATATAGTATTATCAACCGCCACCTGCACGCCTACGGGGAGCGTGATAGAGGGATGGCAACAGGTAAAGGGTATATTTCAGTGTCCTGCACGTGGTGCCACCGTTGAGTTGAAATTTAAGCCGGGTGCGGCTACTACAATCTGGTTTGATGATTTGCGCCTGCACCCTATGTTGGGAAATATGAAGACCTATGTATATGACCTGGATGACTATCGTCTTCGCGCCATTTTGGATGAAGAAAATTTTGCAGATCTGTTCTTTTATGATAAAGAAGGTGCCCTGTATCTGAAACAACAGGAAACTGAAGAAGGTATAAAAACCATATCTGAAAATATAGTTTACCAGGTTGAAAACTGAAAACCCTTAGCAATCATGAAAAAATTTTTTGTTTTAGTATTTATAGCGATTGGTCCGCTGGCGCTGGCGCAGGATCTGAAAGCCGTATTGGCGCAGATGCGGGAACAATATAATAATGCTGAAAAATTTAAAGTTTCAATGACTATCCAGGCCTTCGATAACGATCAGCAGAAGAATGCTTTTTATAAAGCAGCAGCAAATATTCTTCGTGATGGTAATAAATATTTATACCGCTTTGGAGCTAACGAAATGATGATGAACGATCACTACCGCATCATGGTAGACTGGGGTACGGGTGAGATGATCTACGATAAACGAAATATGAAAGCAGAGGCGGATGCACTAACCGGTGGCGCTGCACTTAGCCTGGATAGTATTTTTCGATTCTATGAATCACCGGAGTATATAGGTGATAAGAATGGTATAGATCATTACCGTGTTAAACAGAAGAAAGGCCCTATCGATCAGGTTGATTTATACATTGCCAAATCTTCGAACGCATTGCACGCAATAAGCTATCGTTATCGGGATAAGCAGTATGTATATATAACATTTGAAACATTTGATCTCAAGCCTTTCATTGAAGCACAAACCTTTGACGAAAAACGGTATATCGTTTCCGTGAAGGGTAAGCTTAAAGCCGTTGGCCCCTATAAAAATCTTGCTGTACTCGATGCTACCAAAAGCAACTTCTAATTATACCTAAAACTCCTGCATTATGAATAAGTTTACAATCTTGACCGTTGCTGCCCTCGTCATCACCACATTGGTCCAGGCTCAAAGTGATTTGGTGGTGGGGACTACCTTTCCGCTCAATATTCAAAATAAGAATACGTACAACGATATATTCCTGCTGCATAACGCGCGCTACAACAGTGGTGATGAACTTTTGCAATGGGAAACCACGCATGGATCGTTCGGATTGCGCGGAATGCGCTTTCACACAAATACCGGTATTCACTTTTATGCCGCGTCAGGTGCTACTTCGACAGGAACAACATTTACACCTGTAACCCGCTTCTTTATAGGCAACAGTGGGAATATAGGTATAGGAACAATTGCTCCGGCAGATAGACTACACATTACCGGAGGCGGAGTTACAGTAGATCATGCAAATCCATCCATCACTACAGGAACAGGAGCTTCAGAGCTTGGGCGTTATCTGCGCATTACCAATGCAACCGGGCTTGCGACACCGGCCGGAGTAAAAGCAGGTGGATTACTGGTTGCCGATGATTTCAATTTTGCCAGCCCTGCGAAGAACGATCTGATTGTGAAAGGTAAGCTTGCGATCGGAGGCGTCTTTCCGGGGGGCAATACACATGCTGTTGCTGTGACCGGAACACTTAACGCTTCCGCGCTATATATGAACAACCAGCTGGTGGTAAGCTCTCAGTGGGCTACAGCAGGAGCAACCATTACCTATCCGGGCGCAGTAGGTATAGGTACTTCGCTGGCGAGTAACCCCAATAATTATGCACTTTCTGTTAATGGTAAGTTTAACGCATCCACCATGCACATTACAGGTGCTGTTGGTATAGGTACTACGCTGGTTAATAATCCGAATAATTACTTGTTAGGTGTAAATGGGAAGATTGGTGCGAAAGATGTACATGTAGAGAAAAATAGCGGAACATGGCCAGATTATGTATTTGAGCCAACGTACAGGCTACCCGCTATATATCAGGCAGAAGCCTATATCAAAAAACATAAGCACCTGGAAGGCGTGCCTGCTGCTGCCGAAATAGAAACTAACGGTTATAACGTTGGCGATATGGATGCTATACTGGTCCGCAAACTCGAGGAGCTTACCCTGTATATCATTCAGCAACAGAAAGAGATTGAGGCCCTCAAGGCGAGGCTTGAGGAGCAGAATAAATAGAAGATGTGTATATATTAAGGGTCTAAGGTAGAATTCTAACTGTATGTGAATGGATCTTTCATGCTTGCAATATAGATTGAGAATAATTTTCATAGGTATATGCCTGATGATCTCCTATTGGGCAAGCGGAAAAATTATCCAGGGTGCTGTGGCACCTGACACCATCCCTGAAGGCGTTC
>DJFR01000032.1:0-22063 GCA_002432545.1 Flammeovirgaceae bacterium UBA5867
ATTCAATCGCTGGGGCGAGATGGTGTTTGCTTCTACTGATCGTCAATTCGAGTGGAACGGTGGCTACAACAACAACGCAGGTCAAATGTTACCAGCCGGTACATACTCTTACGTGGTCCGTTACAAGAGCGCATATCGTCCGGAAGATGGAACGAAGGAAAAACGCGGAGGCGTCCTGCTCGTGCGCTGATGCGCATTGGAAGATTGAAAAATTTTAAGATTATAAAATTGAAATGCCGGGGTGATGCCTGGCATTTTCGTTTTCCGTGATTTAAAGATTAGAAGATTACAAGATTAGAAGATTTATTAAACACAAAAAAAGGACACCTTGGGGGTGTCCTTTTGTATTACGATCACTCGTGTTTAGTAATTTGTATTGGGATACGGTGTGCCCCAATATGTATTTACATCATTAAAGTAAGAGTGATCGTTGGTGTCCGGCCAGTGAGTTTTGTCAAAGCCCGGAATTGTTTTCAGATAATCCTTGTCACGGTTTAGTATAAATAACTCGCGATCGGGATCGAGATGTAGTTCTGCAAACGGAACTGCGTATAGTTTACCGCCTATTCCGAGGAACGAACCAAAATCAATCACAGCATATTCTATATGTCCGCTGTGCAGGTTTACCATCAGGTTATCAATCTTTCCAAGATTCTCACCGATAGGATTTTCAACGCGGTCGCCAATGATTGATGTTGCTGTTAATCTGCGTACCGGTATATTCGCATCTGGACCTTCATGATTAAGACCTGTGCGATTATCTACTTCATAATTCTTTTCCAGGATAGCCATAGTACCTCCTTTTTTGTTTACGTGAGACAATAAGATTCCCGGAGATAAATTAAATAACTATGCCGTTGGCGATACTCCTGATACGCAAAATTGAGCAGTGAAGATGAATGACTACGTGCTGAGTATTTTTTTGCTCAGGCGTGCACATATATAGGAAGGATTTTTGTTTACACAAGGTTTTCTTTCACGGCCTTGTTAACCATATCGATCGCATTGTTGACGCCTAATTTCTTCATAATATTGAAGCGATGTGTCTCAATGGTGCGCACGCTTTTTCCGGAGGCTTCTGCAATCTGTTTGTTCTGCTTGCCTTCAACGATCATCTGGAGGATTTCTTTTTCCTTGCGTGTGAGACTATAGCTGTCCTCCGTTTCCTGCACAGGCGGTTTGCTGGTAGTAAACGGTTTGGTATTGAGCAGGCGGTTAGCCAGTACGTTGGATACAGCACCACTGAAGTATTTGTTGCCGTTATATACCTGCTTCAATGCTTTGATAAATTCGTTTCGATCGGTATCCTTCAACAGGTAGCCGTAAGCACCGGCATCCAATGCCTGCAATACATATTCTTCTGAATCGTGCATGGACAAGATCACAGCTTTTGTATCGGGTGAGTATGATCCCAGTTTCGCTGCCGCTTCAAGTCCGTTCATCTCCGGCATGCGTATATCGAGCACGAGTATATCCGGATGCAGCTTGCGCACCGTTTCAAGCGCCTCCACGCCATTACTCGCTTCTCCTATAACATCTATATCTGCGTCAGATTCCAGCATGGCTTTTATACCGTTGCGTACCAATACATGATCGTCAGCCAGAACTATATTGATTTTATTCATACTCGTTATGCTACCGTTATTAATGCTTTTACCGGAACGCGTAACACTACCGCAGTTCCTGTACCCGGTGTTGAACGTATGTCGAGCGATCCGTTTATATACTCGGTGCGCTCATACATATTAAAAAATCCTCCACCCGACTCTATATTTATACTTCGTGCTTCCACCAGTTTTTCATCGAAGCCTTTGCCATTATCACTTACGTTGATCAGCAAATCAGTTTCAGCCATTTCAAGTTTTACTTCTATGCGTGATGCTTCCGAATATTTTATAGCGTTGTTGATCGCTTCCTGTATAATTCTGAAAATGTTATTCTCCACTTTCTGTGGCAGGCGGAAACTGCTGTCGCCTTCCATCGTGTATACCAATTCCATATCAGTAAGCTTTCCTATTTCACGAATGAAAACGTTGAGTGCAGCCGGTAATCCGTAATCTCCCAGCACAGTTGGTTTCAGGTTGAATGTTACTCTGCGTACTTCCTTTATTACCTGCTTGATGAGTTGTTGTATCTCCGATAATTTATGCTGTGCTTCACTTTCTTCGCGCTTCAGATCAATAGACTCAATCTGGAATTTCAAGGAAGTCAACATTTGTCCTATACCATCGTGTATATCCATCGCAAGACGTTTTCGTTCTTCCTCCTGTCCTTCCAGGATCAGTACCGAACGAAACTTCTGCTGATTGATTTTCTTCTCGATCTCTGCTTTACTCTTGGCGCGTATATTTTTCTCGGCCTGCTTCTGTAGTGTAATATCTGAACCCAGCACCAGCCATTCTTCTACTTCCGTCTTTTCGTTCAGTGCAGGAACAATCATGATATCGGTCCAGCGATCTTTTTCTTTACGATCCTGGTAATGAATTATACCCTGCCATGTGTTGCCTTCGGAGAGCTGATCGATCACTTCTTCCATCCATTCATCACTCAGCAGCGATGCAGGAAAGAGATCTTTCAATGGCGTTGTTTTTGCAGAAAGCTCCAGGCCACTCAATTCTGTAAAGAGATCAGAAATAAAAATCACATTTCCACCGCGATCAGTCTTCGCATATATCTTGGGAGTTTCTACCGGTACATTAACATGCGACAATTCTTCATACGATTTTTCGAGTGACGAATATAGTGCCCCGATCTCCTTCGAAAGTTTCTTGGCATTCTTCTCGGAAGCAATAAGCTGGTTTACGGTTTTGTTTACCTGTACGGCTGTAGGTCTGAACACAAAGAGTATCTCGAGTATAATAACGACAATGGATATCACCAGTAGTATATATTCCAGTTTACTCAGGCGACTGATCTTTTGCTTGGCTTCATGATCGTATTGAAACACGATGGAGTTCATGCCATCGAGGAAATCGTGTTGATGATCAAGTATAGATTCAATAAAAGGGCCGAGCACATCATACGATGCATCCGGGTCTTTACTCAGTGTCTCAATGATGGACGCAGCATTGGTGCGCATAGCCAGGTGGTGGCTGTTGATCTTATCGAACATGGCTGTAACCGCTGCGCTGTTATTACCCGGCAGGCGGAGACTGTCATTTCCTTTTTGAAGACCGTTGTGTGAGATTGTCCAGAGCTGCAATGCACCTTTCATCTCGTGGAGTATCGCTACGCGGTCGCTGCTGTCTTGTACAGGTTTGAGCAACAANNCTGAGCTGATTGTCCAAATGATTCTGAATCAGAAATTGCCCGACAATGGATACTGTTGCAATAACGCTGAGCGCCAGGATATACCACATCCCCAGCTTGCTAAAGCGATTGAATTTCAGTTTACTTTCAGAGTTAAATTCAAGGGTCATTTACGTAGGAAATTTACGTAATAAATACGGTGAAATACTAATTTATACCAGTGTGAGTTTATACGGGGGCGTTGACGATGATCTTTAAAGGAAAAATGCCAGGCATGGCGACCTGACATTTACCTAACTAACCTAACTGTGAATTGGAAAGAAAAATCTTCGTTATCGTGTAAAGCCTATATGCACATATCCTTCTTCTACTTTTACCGGGAACACAGCGATGTTGCATTCCTCTGCATTGAGACATTCGCCCGACTTCAGTGAAAAAGTTTTTTTGTGGAACGGACACGCTACTTTCGGTTCGCCATCTTTTGAACCGATCATGCCTCGTGATAATACCATCTGCATTTTATGCGGACATAAATTCTGACAGGCATACCACTCGTTTCTTCTGGTAAAGTTGAACACTGCAATCTGCATATCTTTATACTTTACGCATGCTC
This sequence comes from Flammeovirgaceae bacterium UBA5867, assembly GCA_002432545.1. Lineage (GTDB taxonomy): Bacteria > Bacteroidota > Bacteroidia > Cytophagales > Cyclobacteriaceae > Ohtaekwangia. The sequence continues at coordinate 3,863 of DJFR01000032.1, forward strand.
CGCCATTCTCCGGAAAATCTTCCACGCGGGCAGCCTTAAACCATATTGATACTTCTGCCTCTGCAGCAGGTGTAAATGTCTTTATCTCGTTATGTAATTCCATAGATCGTTTTTACAAAAATGTTTCAGCGTTCTCCGGTTGCGCTATATACTTCGCCTTCGGGTTTACACTATATTTTATTTATTCCAGTCTATCGGAGCTTTTTGTCCGCGCATATCCACGTACTGAATGGTTGTATCTTCTTCCTCCGAGTTGATGAAGTGTTTGAACTTGGCACGAAGCTTCGGATCTTCCACAACCTTCTTCCATTCGCAGTGGTAATTAGCGATCAGCGCAGCCATATCTCTTTCGAGTTCTTCGCCTATACCAAGCGAATCGTTTACTACAACATCATATAGGTAATCAAGTCCGCCTTCCATTTTATTCAGCCAGGTTGCTGTGCGGGTAAGCGGATCAGCCGTGCGGATATAGAACATGAGGAAGCGATCTATATACTTGATACACGTTTCGGTATCAACATCTGCCACCAGTAATTTAGCATGCTGAGGTCTTGCACCTCCGTTACCACATACATACAGGTTCCATCCTTTTTCGGTAGCGATGATACCGAAGTCTTTTGATTGTGCTTCTGCACATTCGCGGATACATCCGGATACAGCGCCTTTGAGTTTGTGTGGTGAACGTAAACCTTTATAGCGTTCTTCTACAAATACAGCGAATGAAACGGAGTCCTGAACACCATAGCGACACCATGTAGATCCTACACAACTTTTAATTGTGCGCAATGATTTACCATACGCGTGACCGCTTTCAAAACCTTCGGCAATCAGTTCTTCCCATATATCCGGAAGCTGATCAACCCGTGCTCCGAACATATCGATACGTTGTCCGCCGGTGATCTTGGTATATAGGTTATACTTTTCAGCAATGCGCCCGATAGCAGAAAGTTTTTGCGGAGTAATTTCTCCCCCGGCAATGCGTGGCACAACGGAGTACGTACCGCCCCGCTGAATGTTGGCCAGGAAGCGATCGTTGGAATCCTGGATCGTGTCTTCTTTCAGGATCAGGTCATTCCATATACTGGAGAGCAGCGATGCAACGGCAGGCTTACACGTTTCGCAGCCATCCCCTGCGCCATGGGTATTCAAAAGCTGGTCGTAGCTTTTGATACCCTTCACTTTAATGATATCATACAACTCTTGTCTGGTGTAGTTGAAGTGTTCACAAAGTGTTTTCTTTACTGTATGGCCAAGTGATTCCAGTGTAATTTTCAACAGGTCGTTTACCATTGGTGTACAACCACCACATCCGGTACACGCCTTGGTAGATTTTTTCAGATCGTCAAGTGTTGTGGCTCCGCAGGATGTTACCTGCTCAACTATAGCACCTTTGGTAATATTTTCGCATGAACAAATCTGTGCTGTATCCGGTAAACCTTTTACACCGGCAGCTTCATCATTTGCTTTACCACCTCCGCCAACAATAAGTGTTTCCGGATTTTCAGGAAGCGGCATTTTATTCATCACCATCTGGTGAAGTATATTATACTGGCTGGCGTCACCGATGAGTACACCACCTAGTAAATATTTACCATCTTCCGATATATTAATGCGCTTGTAGGTGCCTTTATGTTTATTCTTGAATGTGATGGGTATATGAGGCGTAGCATCGCAGAACGGATCACCAAAACTTCCTACATCTACACCGATCAGTTTCAGTTTGGTAGACATATCGAAGCCGGTAAATTGTTTGGATGAATCACCGGTAATCTGGCGTGCTACTATATCTGCCATATCATAGCCCGGAGCTACAAGTCCGTATACCATGTTGTTGTGAACAACCGCTTCACCGATGGCAAATATACTTTCATCGGTGGTACGCATATAGTCATCAACCACGATCCCTCCACGCGGATGAACATTTAGCAACGTTGCCTTTGCCAGCTCATCGCGCGGACGGATACCTGCAGAAATGACGAGCATTTCAATATCAAGTTTGGTATCGTCAGCGAACAACAGTCCTTCCAACTTACCATTGCCTTCTATTTTCTTTGTGCTTTTACCGGTATGGATTGTTATACCCAGCTGCGATAATTTATGCGCAAGTACATCTGAACCGGCTTCATCAATTTGTCTCGGCATGAGGCGTGATGCAAATTCCACCACGTGTGTCTCAAGACCCAGGTCGAGCAATGCTTTAGCCGCTTCAAGTCCCAACAAACCACCACCCATTACGGCACCGCGTTTTACTTTGCGCGCATACTCAGTAATCTGCACCAGGTCTTCGATGGTACGGTATACAAATACACCATCGCGCTCCACACCTTCTATGGAAGGAACAAATGCACTGGAACCCGTAGCAAGTACGAGGTAATCATATTTATCCGAGCGGCCGGTGTGTGTACGAATCGTTTTATCGATGCGATTGATTTCGGTAACAAGCTCACCGGTATGTAATACTATATTATTATCAGTATACCATTCGGCTGGTGCCATGAGCAGATCTTCGGCCGTTGATCCGGAGAAATAGCTGCTCAGGTGAACACGGTCGTACGCAGGCCGTGGTTCTTCTCCGTATACTACAATGTCTACAGCGGTGGAACGGTTACGTAGTTTTTCGCAAAACTTATATCCTACCATTCCATTTCCTACTACGATGATCCTCTTCTTCATTGCAATCGTTTTAAGTATTTCGAAGCCAAATTTTAAGTAATTATACGTAAATAAGTTCAAGCAGCAAGCTTTCTTACGATAATTTTTACGTATAATTACGTATAAATTTTAAGTACATGCGAGAAGACGTTCAGAAAACACCAACCGTTACGATGGTTGGCGCTGGCCCTGGAGATCCGGACCTGATCACCATGAAAGGGATTAAAGCTTTGCGGAATGCGGATGTGATTCTTTACGATGCATTGGTTTCTGCAGAATTGCTGGAGCTTGTCAAGCCAACGTGTAAACGTGTATATGTAGGAAAGCGGAAAGGCAAAAAAGAATTCTCGCAGGAAGAGATCAACCAGCTCATCGTATTTTATGCAACGCGCTATACTAATATAGTACGGCTGAAAGGTGGCGACCCGTATGTATTTGGCCGCGGACATGAAGAGCTTGAGTATGCGATGAGACGCGGAGTTCACGTGGAAGTAATTCCGGGAGTATCCAGCGCATTGGCAGCACCAGCCTCCGTTGGTATACCATTAACGAAACGCGGTGTGAATGAAAGCTTCTGGGTTATTACCGGTATGCTATCGTCCGGAGAGATGTCAAAAGATATAGCGATTGCAGCGCAATCATCTGCTACGGTAGTCATATTGATGGGGATGACGCATCTTGAAAAAATAGCACAACTCTTTTTACAGGAGCGCTCCGCTTCAGAGCCTGTCGCTGTCATTCAACACGCCACAACACCGATGCAAAAAACTGTAAGGGGTACTGTTGCAACTATAGCAGCTTTGGTACACGAGGAACAGATCAGTTCTCCGGCTGTAATTGTTGTTGGAGCTGTGGTGAATGAGAGCTACCTGGTGGATACTTTGAAAGTAGCTGCGAGCTGTGAGGTTCGAGCTGCGAGTCGCTAGTGTAGAAGTAAGAAGCCAGGAGTAAGAAGTGGCTGCTGGCTTCTGGCTGCTGGGAGATTTCGTTAGGGTATAGATATACTTTGAAATAGTTTCTGGCTGCCAGCTACTAGTCGCCAGAGGATTTCGTTAATGTACGGATATACTTTATTTAACGAAACACGAGCCTGAAGCCAGCAGCCAGCAGCTATACCCAGTAACAGCAGCTATATTATCTCTCGCAGCTCATAACTCACAGCGCGCAGCTTTTCCTCGGGCACCACAAAAAGAGTATATTTACACCATGTCCTTAAACGAACGTCTTGAAACTGCCTTTACTACATTTGATGCGTATAATGCGAATGATCCGCATACGGAAGTAGTAAATGGTGTATCGCATCCGAAAGAATTATTGTATGGTCAGCGCATGACCGAGTGGTTGAATAAATTTGCGCCTGATGCTCCCGAATATTTACAGTTGGCCGCACGCTGCCAGCATATAGGGCGATGGGAGATTCCGCGCAGTTCCTACCCGATGGATAAGAAAGGTTACCTGCAATGGCGCAACGCTGAAAAATTTCATCATGCTAAAATCGCAGAACAGATTTTAGCAAGCTGTCGCTATGATATAGAGATCATCGAGAAAGTAAAATTTCTGTTGCTGAAAAAAGAATTGCAGACCAATGCCGATACACAATTGCTGGAAGATGTTATCTGCCTGGTGTTTGTACAGTATTACCTGGAAGAGTTTGCGTCACAGCATGATGATGCCAAAGTAATTGACATCCTGAAAAAGACATTGAAGAAAATGTCTAACCGAGCAATTGCAGAGGCAGTAAAAATTCCTGTCTCTGCAAAAGTCGGGGGGTTAATTGCCCAGGCCGCGGGATGATCAATCGACATCCCGTGATGTTTTTTCTTTTACAAGTTTTCCGTTTTTATCAAAACGATATAGTCTGGTCTTAAGCGGATCCTGGAACTCGAGCATATAGCCGTTACCGGATTTCTCCTTATATAGATTGGCACTCTCCCATCCTTTATAGGTATCTTCTGATAATGTTTTGCGTAGCGAAGCAGGAATGTCCTGGCTCTTTACACGAACCATATCTTTAGTATACGCTGCTTGTGTAGGAACATTATCCGGAGCGGGATCGCCTTGTTTAATCGGATCGCGAACCGAGTCTGCACGCGGTGCCGGTGCCTGTGCATAGGCAGTTGCCACACTAAACATGGCCGCTGCACTGAACGCTACTATGTATTTATTCATAACATGTTTCTTTTTATTACTATAGCAGCTTCATAAAACTATGCCAGGGGGAGGGAATTTATTCGAAGTGAGCGGACTGGTGAGATGGGGAGTTCTTTACTCAGCAGGAGTAAGAAGTAAGGAGTAAGGAGTAAAGAGTAAAGAGTAAAGATGCTGGTGCTGAAACAAAAAAGGCAGTGATAAAATCACTGCCTTTACTATTCTTACTTCTTACTTCTGTCTTCTTACTTCTAATCTCAAGCTACATCGCAGATCGTTACTCCTTGCTTCAGCGATGCAATTTTGTCTTCGCGCTTCGGTATAAATTCCTGGGCTACGAATCCTTTAAAGCCTGTTTCAACAATGGCTTTCATGATGGCCGGATAGTTGAGTTCCTGTGTCTCATCGATCTCGTTGCGGCCCGGTACGCCTCCGGTATGATAGTGTGATATATACTTATTGAATTTACGGATCGTAGCGATTACGTCTCCTTCCATGATCTGCATGTGGTATATATCATACAACAACTTGAAATTTTCAGAGCCTATTTTCTCGCAGAGCGCTGCACCCCATGCGGTGTGATCGCACTGGTAATCGTGATGATCTACTTTACTGTTTAGCAGCTCCATCGACATGGTAACTTTATACTTCTCTGCTATCGGCATGAGGCGCTTCAATCCGATGGCGCAGTTCTCAATTCCTTTTTCGTCATCCAGTCCGTTGCGATTACCGGAGAAACAGATGATCTGGTTCAAACCTGCAGCAGCTACCTTGGGTATAATTTCAGTATAGCTCTTTACGAGTTCATCGTGCAAGGCAGGGTTGTTAAAACCTTCGGTAATTCCTTTACCCGCGCCCCAGGGCATCGCGGATGTCAGACCATATTTTTTCAGAAGAGGCCATTCTTCCGGACCGGTTAATTCAATAGAAGCAAGCCCTATATTTTTAGCAGCCTTGCAAAGATCTTCCAGTGGTATACTGCTATAGCACCAGCGACATACGGAGTGATTTACCTTTCCTTTCAGACTTCCTTCCAGCGAAGCCTCCGCTGCTTCAAGGCGATGGGTTAGCGACACTCCTGCGGCCGCTACCGCTGCTGATCCGGCTATTTTCATAATGGCGCTTCTGCGTGATGTTTTTTGACTCATATCTTTCTTCTGGTTAAAGTTCGGTAAAGTTTATCGTTTAAATTCTATCCAGTCCACAGAAAACATGTGGTGATTAGGCGCTTGCTCTTTCCTGAATACAAAGTAAAGATCGTTCTTTCCTCCCGGATCTTGTATAGGTACACTGATTTCTTTATAGTTTTCCCAGCCCCCGGTAGATTCATAATTCAATGTGCTGATGATCGGACCCCGCGCTGAGTTAACATGCACTTCAATAGTCGCGCCAATCTGTTTGGAAGAATAGCGATACGTTAACTGCTTCACTCCTTTCAGATCGATATTCTTAAACACAAAGAATGATTTGTGATGAATGCTGCCGAGGTGATTATCATCGCGGTTAATGTTGCGAACTATATCTGCCTCTTCAGCCTGCACGCGCGCGGGTCTGAGTATAAGTGCATCACTACCTAAAAGCGGAACTGCATTACCACCCTTATCGGTATACACCGCACTGAGTGCGTAACGACCGCGTGCATCTTTATCTTTATGTTCTTTGAAGGCTACTGTTCCGGAAGTCGGAAGACTTACAGCCTGCTGTTTGTCGTTTAATGAAAGTACATACCGTACAATGGCAGATGCATCTTCACGCGAAAGCTGCGGGTGGGCATTCATGGCATGATCGCCCCATACGCCACCGCCACCGGTAATTACTTTGCTCGCAAGTTTCACAACGGCCTTCTCTTTATCTGCCTGGTACTTCTTCGCTACTTCAATGAATGCAGGTCCTACTGATTTACCATTGATCTGGTGACACGCCTTGCAATCACTTCCTTCCATCAACGATTTACCAAGATTAAATGACGATATCTGCTGGTGCCCGATCTGCTGCCCAGCCTTCGGTATATATTTCAAGGCGATGAATGTACCGGCCGGATCTATAGCTTTGTCTTCATTATCACGGATAGCCACCTGGTATAGCAACGGCTGATTGTCAAAGAAGAATGTCGTGTTATCAGTAGTAGTGACTGCTACCGAAGGAGGTGTATTACCAACTTTGACTTGAACTGTATCCGAATCACTTTCTCCTGACGGATCGGTAACTTTCAAAATTGCGTTGAAGACTCCGTTCTTTTCAAATGTATATTCAGTGTTGGCAGTTGTTACTTTCTTTCCATCGATCAACCATTCGTAGGCAAGTTCATCGTCATCGAAATCAACACTGGGCTTGCTGCTGAAATTTACTTTGAGTGGTGCCAGCCCAACCGTTTCTTTACTTGCAATGTGAGCTTCAGGCTTACGATTGCCTCCGTTGTAATCGATACGTACCAAACGAGCGTCTACATTATCGATACCATATACCGATCCATACTCCAGCAGATAGAATGATCCGTCAGGACCTACTTCCAGGTCAATCGGTCTTCTGAAATCTCCGGTGGCAGGCATGAACGGTTCCATGCGCTTGAAGTTATACTCAGCATCGAGACGAACGATATAGATCCAGTTGCGCATCCAGTCGAAGATGAACAAACTCTTATCAAAGTATTCCGGAAATTTAGTATTCGAAGAAAGATCGCTATCATAATGATATACCGGGCCTGCCATGGCACTGCGCCCACCTGCACCTACATCCGGAAACTCGTTGGAGCGATCATACGGATACCAGATCATCGCCTTACGTGCCGTTGGTAATTCCTTCGCTCCGGTATTGTTGGGTGATGTATTTAACGGTGCATTCGGATCAAACAGCGCGCCTACCGACTTGGTTGCGAAATCAAATTCATGATACGCTTTGTTATCACCTACAAAATACGGCCATCCATAATTGCCGGGTGTTTTTGCCTGGTTGATCTCATCATAACCCCGTGGCCCCTGTGCACCATCCTGGCCGGAGTCAGGACCGATCTCTCCCCAATATACTATAGATGTAGCAGGGTCAACCGAGATACGATAAGGATTGCGACAACCCATCGCGTAGATCTCCGGACGGGTCTGCGGAGTGCCTTTCGGAAATAAGTTACCGGCCGGTATAGTATATGTTCCGTCTTCTTCCGGGTGGATCTTTAATATCTTTCCGCGGAGATCGTTGGTGTTGGCAGCCGAGCGCTGCGCATCATACGTAATACGACCCGGAATTTCATCGATAGGAGCAAAACCATCGGAGGCAAACGGCACCGTGTTATCACCGGTAGATATATACAGGTTCTTGTCTTTGTCCCACGCGAGTGAACCTCCGGTATGTGCGCTAACTTCAAGCTCCAGCGGTATCTCCAGTAAAACTTTTTCAGATTTCAGATCGAGTACATTGTCTTTACCGATTTTGAACCGTGACACATTCTGATGAGCCGGTTTGGTATCCGGTGTATAAAAGAAGTATATATAGTTATTCTTTGCGTAATCCAGATCGAGTGTTACTCCCAGCAAACCATTTCCGAAACCTTCTTTTGTATCCGGCATTACCGGGAACTGATATACCAGCCTGGTAGTATTGTCAGACGGCTGGTATACATAAAATTTACCGGCACGCTCCGCGAAGAACACGCGACCATCCGGAGTTACAGCAAGTTCCATCGGTTCATTGAGGTCGTTGCTAAGAATTGTTTTTGTAAAGCGATTTTCCTCCGGAGATTTTACCGCATACGCTTTGGCATAATCCAATTTTACATTGGCTCCCATCGCATATTGTATACCGCCCAGCAAATGTTTCAGAAACAAAGGCTCGCTATAGGTTTCTTTGGTGTGACCGCCACCTGTATAGAATGCACGACCGCCATCGTAATCGTGGTACCAGGCGATCGGGTGGTTGTCACCATTCTCACCGCCTTCATAGCTTTCTTCATCCAGCAGAATCAGAGTATTGATACCGGTATAGATGCTTTTGTAGTTATACCATTCATCGGTGCGCTCCCAGCGGGCGGGTAGCCCTTTCGTTGCGAGGTGCGTTGTGTCTACTACATTCATGGCAGCACTGCGAACGTTCGGGTTGTTCGGGTGATTGAGGAAGTACGCTCCTACCAGTTTATTATACCAGGGCCAGTCGTACTCGGTGTCAGCAGCAGCATGTATACCTACATATCCGCCACCGGCCTGAATATACCGTTCGAATGCTACCTGCTGATCGGCATTTAAAACATTACCGGTAGTACTGAGAAATACAACCGCTTTATATCGCTTCAACCCATCTTCTGTAAAGATGTGTGCATCGCGCGTAGTGTCCACTTCAAAACCATTTTCTTTTCCAAGTTTTTGAATCGCCTCCACTCCGGTAGGTATAGACTCGTGGTAGAACCCAGCGGTTTTGGTAAATACGAGAATGCGTGGTGAAGAAGAATCTTCGCAGGCGATGAATCCTGCTGCTATACACGCCAGCCATACCAGCGTGAAACTTTTGCGAATAAACGTGCTTATCATTTTTTGCGTCTGACTATATATCTGAAACTATTGATGAGTATATACTTGTACGGGTTGCTGGTTGATCCCAAAGATTACGGTGTTGCCCACGGTTAGCGCACTGCGTACATCACCCGTGAGCCGGAAGCCCGAGCGCTGCTGTGAGATATAATTAAAATTGCCTTTGCCGTCACCTTGTAGTAACATGCCATAGTTAGCATCGTACTTTCCGAATTTCAATCGCGCGTGATTAATGTTACCTCCTAAAATTAAATCTTCCTTTCCATCAGCGTTGTAATCTAGTGGAATAATTACATAAACGGGCGACATCTGTACTTCGACCGGCAACGTTTTTTCATGGAATTTTCCCTGGGCATCGCTCAGAAAGCATACCGTATGCAGGTAGTTAGCTGAAAGTTTTTTTACACCAGTGAGTTCTTCGGGCGTAAAAATATCAGCGAGGGTTGCATCGGCATAACTTTTATAATCAGGGAATCGCTTTCGCTTGGAGCCGATCTGTTCCAGCAATTCATCGCGTGTTATATACGGATAGCTTGCTCCCTGTACATAGGAACACAAGATCGGATCGACCGAACCATTGTTATCAAAGTCTTTATAGAACATTTCGGCAGGCTCTGCATCGCTGGCTTTGCATTGTGAGTTGAGTCCGATATTGCCAATGACCAGATCGGTTTTACCATCACTATTAAAATCTCCGGTAATGATCTTGTTCCACCAGCCGCTATAGGGTTTCGAAAAGTAATCACGTGTACGATCGGCCAGTTTACCATTTTCATTTATGAATACAGTTACCGGTATCCACTCTCCTACCACAATCAGATCGTTTCGCTTATCACCATTCAGATCAGTAAACGCAGCATCGGTAACCATACCTATAGTCTGCAGTGCTGTTGACCACGAGGCTATAGCATTGGTAAATTTACCTTTGCCATCGTTAATCAGTAAATAACTCTCGGGTGTCTCCGGGTAACGTCCTGGTATAACGCGACTGCCTACAAATAAATCAGGTGCTCCATCGTTGTTGACATCGCTTACGCGGACGCAACTTTTACTGGTAAGCAGGGGTGGCAGTGCATCGGTTGCTTTCGTGAAATTCCCCTTGCCATCGTTGATATACAGTCGATCCTGTAACGCGGCTGCACCCGGTTCGAGGTGATGATATCCTCCACTGCATACATAAAGGTCAGTATGGCCATCGCCATTCACATCTATAAATATAGCATCGGTATCATCGCACAACTTGTCGGCAGCAAATGCCGGTTGTTGTTTGCGAATAAATTTTCCACTCCTGTCCTGCAGAAACAGTTCTCCTGACTGTCCTATGCCTCCACCAGTATATATATCTTCGAGCCCGTCACCATTTACATCGCCCCTGGCCAGTGCCGGACCGTTAAACGACATGGGATTAACCATGAGCGGCTGTCTCTTAAAATCATTGATATAGTCTTGCTGATGCGTAAATGACAATTTCTGATTTTGTGTAAACACAGATTTTTTAATACGTTCAGGTATATAGTTACCGGCTGCATCATTCTCATTTACTACGAGAAGCTGATCGGCTTTTACATTTTGCAAAAGCTGTTGTTTGCCCGAGAGCCAGATTACCTGCAGCGAATCAATTACAGCCTCATCACCAAGTCCTATATGTAAAACAGGTGATACGCTGGATTGAAAACCCCGCGATGGCATTTGCTCCACTGCTTGTTTTTTACCCTTTACACGTACCATTACTTTCGCACCCAGCCCGGCTGTGTTTTTACCGGTACCTTGCAGTTTTATTTTCAGGTAATGATGTTTGGTGCGCTGTATAGACTCGTTCTGGTAGATAAATGCCGCAGCATTAACATTATTTACAACGATATCGAGATCGCCATCATTATCCAGGTCTGTATAGGCTGCTCCGTTGCTGTTGGACATTTGTGTGAAGCCCCACGCGATGTTACTCTTAGTAAACGTAAGATCACCATTGTTGCGAAATATATAGTTGTTAACATTGGAAGCTGGAATCCGGTGCACGAGTTCCAGTACATCTTCACGCATCAATCGTCCTTTCTGCTGTATATAGTTATCCATATACTTTACAAAATCCATGTTGGTAAAATCGCGCAGGTATCCGTTTGTTACGAAGAGATCTTTCCAACCGTCATTGTCATAGTCGGCAAAGAGTGCGGCCCAGCTCCAATCGGTATTGGACACCCCGGCCAGCTGACCGATTTCGCTGAAGGTTCCGTTACCATTATTCAACTGCAACATATTGCGCATATACTGGTAATGAAAGCCCACGCGAATGTTCAGATCAAATTTACCGTAGTTATCAGGTGCCATTAACAGTTTTTGTCTGCGGTTATCTTCCGGCAGCATGTCAAGAGTATATATATCAGGCAATGCATCGTTGTTGATGTCGGCTATATCATTGCCCATCGAGAAGTTGGAGGTGTGACCAACAACAGTTTTCAGTTTATCGGTAAAGGTCCCGTTCTTGTTGTTGATGTATAGATAGTCAGGCACGTTGTAATCATGACTGATATAGATGTCTGTCCAGCCATCGTTGTTCAGGTCGGCAAGTCCTGCACCCAACCCATACGTTAGCTGCGTGCTGCTGATACCTGCTTTTATTGTTACATCTTTAAAATAATTATTGTCATTGCGATATAGTCGTACGCCACTTACAGGATCTTCTTCTCGTAACATTTGTGCGGTATTAGCTTCGTTTAAAACGGGCAGTGCATTAATGTTATGATTAAGCAGGAACATATCCAGATCACCATCGCGATCGTAGTCAAAGAAATATCCCTGTGTGCTGGTAGAAGGGCTGTCCAATCCGTACTTCTTTGCTTCTTCCTTAAAATGCGGAATACCTTTTTCGTCATTGCCGGTGTTAATATATAGTTCGTTCACTCGCCTTTCCGGACGCAGGTTTCCGGAGTAGCAAACATATAGATCCAGTTTGCCATCACCATTTACATCGGCCATAGTAACACCTGTTTTCCACGGGCCGTTGCGTGTTGTGATGCCTGCTGCCTGTGTTATATCTGTAAACCTCATGTTTCCCTGGTTGAGATATAGTTTATCAGCAGCCATGTTTGCCGTAAAGTATAGATCATCCAAGCCGTCACTATTCAGATCACCGGCAGCTATACCGCCACCATTATAGAAATACTCATATATCAACACGTTGGTGTTGAGTCCTTCGCTGAGTGTATTGCTAAAATTAATATTTGTCGCGGCCGGTGGTAATAATCGGAAGAGTGTTTCCGGTGCAGGTGTGGCGGGTGCCTCTGCATGTTGTTGTGTTGTCTCGCGACAGCCTGCTATATATATCAGTGCGAATACCAGCAGGTAATTTAAGGGTAGGCGTTTCAAGGTGGTCGGGATGTAGTTAAACATTATAAAATCTATACCCATGCTATTACACATGAGTATAGATTCTAAATATATCTACTTTAATTAACGTATCCCGGATTCTGGAGCAATTTATCGTTACGGTTTATTTCATCACGATGGATAGGCAAGTAATACATCTTATCCAGCCACATGCGATTTTCAATACCCGGATCGATATCTAGCGGAGCATAGTTATAGTTATAGTTGTCGGTATCGTACTTATAGATGCGCACATCTTTACCGGCCTTCAGCGTAGCCGTTATACTGATACGTCCGGCTTTTTGTCCTAACGTTTCCGGTGCAATCATCCACCTGCGTGCATCATGGTAGCGATGCTCTTCATAGGCAAGTTCTACTCTTCTTTCATTTCTATACCGTTCCCTTAATGCATTACCGGTTTCTGCTACGGCAGGCATACCTGCGCGGAAGCGAATCTGGTTCAGCCAGGTCACAGCCTCTGCATCATCGTTCAGTTCAATACATGCTTCTATATAGTTCAGCACGGCTTCGGTATAGCGCATGAATGGCCACGGAACTTGCTGCCGTGTATTCTGATCGACAATAGCGGGGTTCGGATCTATGAACTTCTTCATATAGTATCCGGTACGTGTACCATTCCAGTCTTCGATTGAACTCTGACGTGTGTCCAATCCGAAATAAGACACAACACTACCGGAGCTGTTCACGATTTGATACTGTCCTGTCTGGATCTGGTTGTATGGATCTTTACCGGCAGCATCCGCAGTACGTGGCTTCCACGGTGCACCGTCATAGAGTACAGTGGCATAGAAGCGTGGATCTCTGTCGGCATAAGGAGCTGCTGCATGATCAGCATTATCCCAATCGAATTCCGTTCCGTCCATCATCTCATAATCATCCACCAGGTTTTGTATAGGTGTATTACCGGCCCAGTTATGATAACCGTTAGGACCGTTGTTTCGCCCTACCCATGCACCACCTTCATCTTTCGCATTAATGAAATAACGTGCAAAGATGAGTTCTCTTTCACCACCGCTTCGTGCCATGGCTATATTTGAATAGTTGGTCGTTCCTTCGGTAGCAGTAACAGGTGCTGCCAAACCAAAATTATAACCATAGCTGTTCAGATCAACAACTGCTTTCGCGGCATCTCTTGCACGCTGCCAACGTTCCTGGCGTGTACCACTGGTATAGCCCAGCAACTCCGGTTTGGCGTAGCCCGCTATATCTGCAGCATTTGCTGAAGCCGTTGGTATATCGTGCAGGTCGCTGGCTGCATAGATCAATACTCTTGCTTTCAATGCAAGGGCGGCAGCGTTTGATGTTCTGCCGGCAGCCATGTTTTTCCCTTCCAGCAATTGCGCAGCCTTTTCACAATCTCCTACAATAAACTCCACACATTCCGAAAATGTATTTCGCTCAATGGTATAATCCGTTTCTCCGAGTTTATAGCTTCTGTCTACAATCGGTATACCTCCGTAGTAACGCAGCAACTGGTGATGGAAATAGGCACGCATAAAGTATGCTTCACCTCTTAACACGCTCGCATCAATCTGTCCGGTGTTTTCAAATTGAGGTGTCTCCAGGTTTTCAATAGCCAGGTTACACGCGCGGATGCGCTGGTACATATTTGTCCAGTTCAGCGTATTGTTTACCCAACCTATATCTGCCGGGTTAGAACGCGCTTCCGTAATTGTATTGATGCCGCGACCTGGGTGGGTAAAGATTGCTTCATCAGTAAGGGATGCGAGCATCTGCTCATCGAATCCACCATTGCCCAGTCCGTTATATATATCCGTAACAAAGGCTTGTGCGAGTCCGGGATCTTTCCATACATCTTCAGACGGCACTTCGTTGAGTGGTTTGGTGCTGACAAAATCATCGTTACAACCTGCGAGGGTAAGTAAAGCGATGACTGCTCCAAACGCCATCATTTTATGCTTTATCATATTCTTCATAGATAAGGTTGTTTAAAAAGTTACCGTTAAACCTGTATTCAGAATTCTGGCTTGCGGATAATATTGACCAGTACCACCGGTTGATTCCGGATCAAACACATTGAATTTATCAAAGGTCACCAGGTTGAGTCCGTTAACATATATCCGTAGACTTCCTATACCCACGCGACTTGCCAGGGTAGACGGAATGGTATATCCCAACTCTAAATTTTTGAGGCGGATATAGTTTGAGCTGCGCAGCCAGTATGTATTATCGTTCGAGTAATACTGGTTACTTCTGTCTGCTATACGCGGATGTTCGCTGCTTGGGTTTTCAATTGTCCAGCGGTTTTTGTATACATCCAATAAGAAGTTACCGATACTTCCCGATTCTCCGGTACTCACATATACCTGTGCACCGGCTGCTCCCTGGAATAATATAGAGAGATCGAAGTTCTTATAGCGAGCCCCTATATTTAAACCTCCCTGGAAGAGCGGAATGTTGGTGCGATCGTTACGTACTCGGTCATCCGGTGTGATCTTTCCGTCATTGTTGTGATCTTTATACTTCATGTCACCCGGGCGCAGTGTGTTGGTGATGGCCGAGTAATCCAGTGTCTCGGCATTGATTTCCTCCTGTGTTGCAAATACGCCATCATACTGGTATGCAATGTATGTATACATAGGGCGTCCGGTAGTGCGCTGCCATTCGGGCGCACCGGGTGCTTCGTCCCAATATATAACTTTGTTTTTGGCATACCCGCCATTTACACTGATGTTATAGGAAAGTTCACCAGCCTGTCCGTTATAGCCCACCTGGAACTCCCAGCCTTTGTTATTTACCTTGCCTATATTTTCAGCAGGCAACGTCATACCGGTAGTTTGTGGTACAGATGCATTCTTGCGCCAGAGTATATTGCTTCGCTTGTTCCAGAATACATCAAATGTGAAATTGATTTTTCCGGCCAGCAACGCTCCTTCGAGACCGAGGTTAAAGTTATTCGCTACTTCCCATGTTACAGTCGGGTTGGGTACGCGTGTCTCATAGATTGTTCCTACTTCCTGTCCGCCTATAATATAGCTTCTGAAAGCATTGGTAGACAGATATTGATACTCTTGTAATTCATCCGAGTCGATAACGTTGTTTCCATTTACATCATAGTATATCTGGTCGTTACCCAACTGACCCCATGAGCCACGCAGCTTCAGGTAGCTTACTACGTTTATATTATTCTTCCAGAAATCTTCTTCTGATACCTGCCATCCGGCCATAACACCGGGGAAGAAACCATAGCGTGTATTTTCCGGGAACATATAGGATCCATCGTAGCGCCAGAGGAATTCAAGCAGATACTTTTCTTTATAGTTATAGGCTACGCGACCAAAGTAGTTGATACGGGCACGCTCCCATCCGCCACCATTCGCGTTCTTCTCTGCGTTACCACCGGCTATCAACTGATCGACCGATGATGAAATGAAGAAACGTCTGTAGGCATTGAAATAATCATTATCGATTGTCTCACGGTTGGTACCTGCCAGAAACGTTACAGCATGATCGTTAAACGATTTTTCATAGGTAATTAAACCACCCAGCAAAACGTTCAGCTGATCTTCATCACCTTGTGTAAGGCGTGGCTCAGACGGACCGCGTTGTCCTTTTGATAATTTTGGTGTAACACCATCAGCTTCGAATGATACTTTATCCCAGGTATATAAATACCACGGTATCTCCCATTTCTTGGTACGCTTTACATATTTATCAACGGAAGCTGTTCCGGTAAATTTCAAGCCTTTTACCCACGGTATTGTTACATCAACCGATCCGTTTGTTTGCACATAGTAACGAGTATCGCGATCATAACCGGTTTGGTTGGTTGTAATTACCACCGGGTTCTCACCGTTTTCAATATCAGGGCCGGGTAAACCGTTTGGCCAGAAAGCTGGTTGCGTAGGTATACCGCGCATCTGCATTCTGAATATAGCGCCTGCACTTCGTGTAGGGTAAAATCTGTTTTCCTGTCTGCCTAATATACCGATGGATGTTTTTATATACTTGTTTACGTTCGCATCGAGGTTAACACGTATATCATATTGTTTATAGCCGGTAGCTGCATTCTTATAGTACGCATCCTGGTTCTGATAACCGAGTGACGCGAGGTATTTGAAATTCTCGGTGCCACCGGTGAGTTGCAGGTTATGGCGTGACTGTGGTGACCATGTTTTCAGGGTAGCATCATACCAATCGGTATTCGGGTGTCCCCATGGATCAGAGCCATCTCTGAATTTCTGAAAATCTTCCGGAGTATAGGGAGCATCTACTACCGTTCCATTCGGGCGGGTATAGCTTCCGGTTTGTTTGAATGCAGTGTTGGCTGCGCTCCACTCGTCTACCGGTAAATTGAATATCTCCAATTCATTTCGCATTTCTGCGAACTGTGTCGCGTTCGCAAGTTCCGGTACAACGGTTGGCTGCGACCATCCCTGGTTGAATGAATATAGTATTTCCGGTTTACCAGTCTTGCCGCGTTTGGTAGTGATGAGTATAACTCCGTTGGCAGCGCGTGATCCATATATAGCAGCCGATGCATCTTTCAATACAGATATACTTTCAATATCAGCAGGATTGAGGCGTTCTATACCACCCGCACGTGCCGGTATACCATCAATTACAATCAACGCATCGTTACTGCCCAACGTATTGGATCCGCGTATGCGAATGCTGGATCCATCGTAGCCCGGCTCACCACTGCGGTTAACCGCAATTACACCAGGCATGCGACCTGCTATCGAGTTTGTTAAATTTACCGCTGGCGATTTAACAAGATCCGATCCTTTAACGGATGCAACGGATCCGGTTACGGTCTCTTTCTTTTGTTCGCCATACCCTACTACTACAACTTCCGACAGTTGCTGTACATCGGCTACGAGTACTACATCTACTGTCGTGCGATTGCTGATATCAACCTCTTGCGTAACAAAGCCAATGAAGCTAAATACCAGTGTTGAACTTCCATCAGGTACTTCCAGGGTATATTTACCATCGGCATCGGTTGTTGTTCCAATGGTAGAGCCTTTCACCAAAACGTTAACACCGGGTAAACCAGTCTCGCCATCAGTTACACGGCCTGCTATAGCCACCGGTGCAAGTATAGCGTTGCTTTCTGCTATCGTTGCTTCTTCCTCTTCATCGCCTGCTGTTCGTACTTTATTTAATACGATGCGATCTTTTATTACCTGGTAACGGATATTGAGCGGACCGAGCAGTCTGTTCAAAACCGATTCCAGTTTTTCTTTCTCGGCACTAAAGGAAACTTCTTCCTTTATGGAGATAAAGTTTTTGCTGTACACAAACCGAACGGAAGCACTCTTTTCGATTTTATCCAGTGCTTTGCTCAGACTTGTCCGTTCAACCGTGAGCGTAACGCTTCGGTCTAACAGGCTTTGTGCTTTGCCGACCTCCGCCCGGGAAATGCCCGTCAGGATCAACATAACGGCAATCTGGCTCAACGTAATTCGCATAATTTTGCTGAGGTTGATGTGCGTTTGTAAAATCTCTTGCATAATTTTGATTGTTTCGTTTTTACAAA
>DJFR01000032.1:22117-28816 GCA_002432545.1 Flammeovirgaceae bacterium UBA5867
TTAACACACCCCGCTCCATCGAGGTATATAATGTTATCGTTCAATTCATACGTGGCTTCAATCGAGCTGCTCAGCATTTCAAGTATATCTGCCAGGTTCTGATTGGTAAAATCTGCACGTATCAAGCAATTATTCAGGTTCTCATTCTTAACCTGTATAGTTATATTGAATTTCTTTTCAAGCGTGCGCAGCACGTGCTCTACCGGTACATTGTCGTATACTATAGATGTTACCTGCCACATGGATAATTCGGGCAGTTGCAGCGGTGCTTCTTTCAGCAAACGCTTTTCTGATTTTACATAGGTAACGCGTTCGTTCGGTGTGAGCAACACTTCAGATGATGTATCGGGGACATCCAGTGTTTCCGGGTTCATTTGCACGGCAACTTTTCCACTCATTACCGACACTTCTATGGTAGAGGCATCTTTATAGGCTTTAATATTGAAGCTTGTGCCGAGTACTTTGGTAATTACGTTTCCGGTGGTGACTATAAAAGGTCGTTGTTCATCGCGGGCTACATCAAAGAAGGCTTCTCCTTTTAATTGTATGGTGCGTGATGTCTTGCTGAATACATCCGGATACTCAATGCTGCTGTTGGGCTTGAGCCAGACAATGGTTCCGTCTGAAAGATCCTGGCGAAGTATAGATTGTGTTACATTACTAAGAGCCGTAATGTTGGTGCGTTTGGGAACAGGTATGGCTGCCTGCTGATTACTTTTATCCTTATTATAGAGTATACCTATACCGGCTGCAATAAGCAACGCGATGGCGGCTGCTACTTTATAGAATGTAGCGGTTATAGACCTATGGTTATTCTGCTTTTTTCCGGTTGGCAATGATTGCCCGGCATCCGCGAGATTTTCGCGAATCTGCAACAGCATTTTCTGCTTCAGCAGTTCGCGCTGTTCCAGGTCAAGGAGTCTGCCATCGTCATCCGATTCATCGAACGCGCTATACCAGGTATTCACGAGGTCGTTCTCCTCAGGCGTGCATTTTCCCTGCAGATATTTCTGCAAAAGCTCGGGCGTAATTCTTTTCATGGGTTTAGGGTATTACCAACGATTTATAGTTCAATCGTTTTAAACGACCTCTTACTAGAATAGTCAGACGGATGGAGGCACTCCCCTATACCGTGTTGAAAAAAAGATTTTTTTTTGGAAGCGGTTCTGATCAGAGCAGATCAAGTGACGTAAAGATGATCACCACAAGTTGCTTGATATTCATTTTCAGTACGCGCAGTGCTTTCCCTAATTGATGTTCCACCGTCTTTTCAGAAATCCCCATCTGCGAAGCGATTTGCTTCATGGTAAGATTTTCCTGGCGACTCAATTTGAATACCTGCTGGCATTTTGGAGGAAGCTTGCTGATCTCTTTCTCAACCGATACATGCAGATCGTTTACAAACACGAGCTCTTCGGTTGAATTGTCAATTTCCGATTGTGTCTTTAATTGCCGGTCTATATACTGCTTGCGTATACCTTCGTGATGCAAGTGGTTGATTACTTTATATTTTACCGCGGTGTGCAGGTAAGCTGGCAGTGATTTTATATGTACCAGCTCGCGGTTTATCCAGAGGCTTGTAAATATATCCTGTACAAATTCTTCGGCTGCCTCGCGCGATTGAATGCGTTTGTAGGCTGCTGTATATAATTTATACCAGTAGCGATTATAGATTTCTTCAAACGCAGCGATGTCCTGCTGCTTCAGTAAGTCGATAAGATTTTGATCAGAATAATCTTTGAACTTATTCATGAGGAATCTTTGGTCTAGGTAAAGGGGTCTAGGACATCAAATGAACAATCTTGAAACAAATTACAACGCTTTAATGGTATCTTCTACACTTTTCGTCTAAAATTATGCATTGTAAACGGTTGAAACATGTCACCGTGTCTCTGCACGGTATAAAAAAGAAGCCGCTCCATTACTGGAAGCGGCTTCACAACTAACCCAATTCACTTACCTATGTGAGAGAGCTCTATTACTATATATATTAGTTTGCTCCGTTTGGTTTCAACAACGGGTTCGCATTTATAGCCTGGTTCGGAATCGGGAAGATCGATTTATCAGCACCGTCAGCAGGTTTATCCCACCACTCTGCACCAAATCGGTTCCAGCGGATAAGATCAGTTCTGCGGTGACGCTCGCCTATAAATTCTCTTCCAAGTTCATCTATAAATTCGTCATCGGTTAACTTACTCAGGTCTGCCTGGTAACTTTGTGCATCCCAATCATCGGCATCGAAATTTCTTTCGCGCACAGCATCGAGCAACACAGCAGCTCCGGCTTTATCGCCTGCCCTATATTTGCACTCGGCTAATGAATAGTATATTTCGGCAAGCCTGATCTCCGGTGCAGCATTGAACTGGAATAAATTCTGAGACATTGGCAACCATGGAAACTTGAGCAGACGTACACCTGAATTTTCTTCACCGGTATTTACGTGTGATCCTTCCGCCCAGCGACCATTTGGTTTTTCAGAGAAGCGTCCAACCTGATCGACAAATTTCAACGGTTGTCCATTCCACTCTTCAGTACCTTTTACAGTTTGGGTACTGTCGTACCCATAGCCTTTCACTTTGTCAAACTCATACATCTGACCGATCAGAAAGAAGCCTTCATATTCGCCACCGGTTGCTGTTGTATGGAACGGCTGCTTACGTTTATCAGTATCCGCAAATTTTTCGTACGGTTTACCCAATGCGTAGGGAAGCTCATCGCCTTCCAGATCGAGTGACGGTGTTAAATGTATACCATTCCATCCGCCCCAGTCATTATCCAATGAATAGCGCGCCTGGTAATGCATCATGGCGTTATACATCCATCCGAATTCATANNTTCACACCAGAACGGAATGGACCTTTATAGTCCGGATCGATTGAATAGGTACCATACTCACCATCGATGATAGCCTGCGCATACTCAGCACACTCGGTATATTTGGCTGTACCGATCCATTTTTCTGCATTCAGGTATAAACGCACCAGCAACGATGCTGCACCGCCCTGATCCCAGCGACCTGAGCGTGCATTCTTGGGCAGAGAAGGTAAAGATTCTTTTATCTCCTTTTCTATATATGTAAAAACTTCCTGAGCCGTTGATTGAGGCTTGATCGTCTCTATATCTTCAACAATAGGTACACTACGGAAGAAGTCGATTAAGAAAAAGTAAAACCAGGCACGTAATGTTCTGATCTCAGCCAAGTGTCTCACTTTATCAGCTTCGGTTAATCCAAGTGTCGGATAATCCAGCTTTGTTAAATCACGAATCAATACGTTACACTGTCCTATACCTTGATACGGTCCTGTCCAGCTTCCATAAATTTGTCCCTGGTCCTGGTTCCATGCGTGGTTATGCAGGCGTATCCAGTTACCATCATCGTAACCGTGTTTACCTTTCTGTGTCCACACGAACTGATCGGCCGTTAACTCCTGCAGCAACCAGCGGTCGCCATCCCATCCGCACCAGTGTGCATGTTCATACGGACGAACGAGTGCCGCGATAACCGAGTTTTTATCCTGGTAGTATACATCTGCCGGCAATACATCAAATGCTTCTTCATCCAAATTTGTACATGACGTTGCCACTACTACTGTAATGAGCAACGTATAGCGCAATATATTTTTCATCATACTTTTCATAAATAAGATTATAGGATCGTACTTAGAAACCAACCTGCACACCCAGTGCGAAGTTGCGTACAACAGGGTATACGTTGAGACTGCCCATGCCTGGTTCCAGACCGGTTACACCAATAGCAGCCGGATCAAGTCCGGTAAAGCCGCTTATGGTAAACACGTTGCGCACAGTACCGTATACACGAACGCTGCTGATTTTACCTTGTCCTATTTTCGGAGACCAGCCGAGTGTGATGTTCTCGAGTCTGAAGTAATCACCATCTTCAAGGAAGTAATCGGTTATTACTTTTCCGCTGGTGATGTGTCCGTTGCGACCATAGGCATCTTCCAGCAGGTTCACATTTGGTTCAGCCTGCAATCCGTAGTACATCTGGTATAGATTCATGATCTGGTAATCGAAACGTCCGCGGAAGAAGAGCGACAGATCAAAACGTTTATAGCTAAAGGTATTACCGAATGATAATTCATAGCGTGGCATACCATGACCTATATAGGTCTTATCGCGGTTTGCATCAGCTTGTGTAGAAGCTACGATAGCTTCACCACCAACCTCTGCATTTTTCCAGATGAGTATTTTACCGTCTTCATCTACACCGGCATATTTATATCCCCAGAAGCTTCCAATCTCGGTTCCTTCTTCGAGGCGATAAGCAGGGCCGGGGTTACCCGGTGATGGAAGGTCGCCCATATAGCGGAAGTCAGCCTTGAACTTGTCATCACCGAATTTATCCATACGTGATTTCGTATAGGAGCCGGTCAGATTTATAGTATAGCTGAAGTCAGATGATTTTATAGCGTTCCATGCCACGGTTAATTCTACACCGCGCGCACTCTGCGTACCTACGTTTACAAACATACGATCATGCAGATATGGAGGCACCGGCACGAGGTAATCGTTTATCAGGTCACTTCCTTTACGAATGAAACCATCGATGCTACCGCTTACACGACTGTCAAACAATGCGAAGTCGAGACCTACGTTGTAAGAGATCTGTTTCTCCCAGCGAAGATCGGGGTTATAGTTATTACCGGGTCCAAATACCTGAATCCATTGTCCTTCATCGTTCTGATACTGGCCATAACCATCATATTTAGCTAATGAAGTATAGCGATCGAATCCGGCACGCCCCGTTACACCATACGATACACGTAGCTTCAGATCGTTGATAGCACCTATATCTTGTATTGCAGGTAATGATGATACACGCCATGCAGCTGATAACGCTGGGAACAAACCCCACTTGTTATTATTTCCGAATTTAGTATTTCCTTCATATCTGAACGAACCCATGAAATAATATCGATCGTCAAAACTATAGGTGAGGCGTCCTAAGAAAGCAATTGTCTTTTCTTTACTCTTCCAGGAATCCATGACGTCAGCCATTCTAATCGGCTGGCTATTTCCATAGTTACCAAAACCAATGTTGTTATAACCATAGGAATCAGAAGGGAAGCGTCTGTTCTGTAACCAATGACCTTCATTATTAAACTCCTGATACGAATAACCTCCCAGTACCTTAATGTCATGACGATCAATCGTGGTATTGTAATTACCAATCCACTCCAATGTATAATCAGTCCAACGCTCGTCTTGTAAACGTGCTCGGCCAGTAAATAAACCGTTGATGGATTCAGCTGACTTCCCATTATAATATTGTTTTAGCAACATGTCTTGCGTCTGACGGGCCAACTTAACTTCTGTGCTTAAATTCTTCAGCAGGTTCAACTTCACATTAAAGTCGAAAATAGAATATACACGCTCTGCCCTAAGCTCACGAGTTTTTAATGCCTGTACAGGATTGTATGTATCGTATCCCTGTAAAGTATTATAAAAAGTAGGATTGTTGGGATCCATTATCGGAATAGTAGGATTCAATTTTACTGCCTGCTGAAATGCACCGTAGTTGTTTACAGGATTTGCAAAATCAGTACCAAGCAGATCTTCATTGGCAACACGATACGATATATTTCCACCCAACTCCAGGAAACCATCGAGCGCGCGTTGTACAAAGTTTGTACGCAAGCCATACTCTTTTCTTCCGGAAGCTATATCTATACCCTCTTTGGTACGATAGTTAGTAGAGATACGCAGCGTTGTGTTTTCATTACCACCTGATACTGCAAGAAAGTGGTTCTGTCCAAAGTTGTTGGTGTTGATCAATTCATCATACCAGTCGGTACGCGCACCACGATCTGTATCACGGCCGCGCTCCAGAAACTGTTCTGCTGAAAGTATATTTGGTCTGGCAGCAACAGCATCATGCTCGATATAGCTATCGTAGGTGATGTTTACTTTGCCAGCTTTACCTTTTTTGGTTTGTACGAGTATAACACCGTTGGCACCGCGTGATCCGTAGATCGCTGCTGCGGCTCCGTCTTTCAATACAGTGATAGACTCTATATCCTGCTGTGCTACATTTCGAAGATCGCCACCCGGCATACCATCGATGATGATGAGGGGAGCGTTACCAGCTTTGAATGACGATGCACCGCGAATCTGTACATCGGTACCGCGGTTCGGATCACCGGCAGCAGGGTTTGAGACTGTAAGACCTGCTACTTTACCATCGATCATCTGCAGCGGACTGTTGAAAGCACCTTGCAGCATTTCTTTATTCCCTACGGAAACAACAGCGCTGGTAAGTTCACGTTTTTCTTCTGTACCATATCCTACTACTACAATCTCCTCGAGTGTCTGGGTATCTGCGTTCAGCGTGATATCAAGAACGGTACGATCGGCTACGGCAACTTCCTGTGTAGCGTACCCTATAAATGAAAACACAACGGTAGGGTTATCGCTTATCAGGTCGAGTGAATATTTACCGTCTGAATCAGTAGTGGTACCGTTGGATGTACCCTTTTCCAGTACGTTCACTCCCGGCAGCGGTTGCCCGGTTTCATCTTTTATAAAACCTGTTAACCGTATAGCCTGAATGCTATAGTTTTTTGTTTCTGTACGCAACGGTTCTTCTTCGGGGGTAACTTCGGTTAATACAATTTGCTTACCGATTACTGCATACTCCACCGAGCGGTGAAATACTTTCGTTAATATTTCTTCCAAAGG
>DJFR01000032.1:28827-33517 GCA_002432545.1 Flammeovirgaceae bacterium UBA5867
GACTCAATGGTTGCAAGAACTGATTTTACTTTTGCATTTTCTACCCGGATGGTCACCTTACGTTTTAACACTTCCTGACCATTGGTATCGACCGCATAACCGAACATGATCGTTGCGCAACTGATCATCATATGGATTACGGTGATTTTCATAAAGAATAGAAATGCTTTTCTAAAAGGTTTAGGTTTATTATTCATACCTTAGAATGTTTTTGTTTGACAATAGGCAAAAACTTGATGGTGCGCAGGTTTCGTCCTGCGCATGCGTGACGGGCTGATGATGGTACCAGCATCATTAGCCCATTTTTTTTGTGCTTAGTTGGGGGTTAGTTAGACTTCTATTGCATAGTGAGAGGGTTTAGTTTTACATCTTTAACAAGGCTTGTATCATTGACATCCTTTACCGGTTACAGTAATGGTTGTATCCTGAATTGTATATTCAGCTCCGATAGCTTTGCAAATAATTTCAATACGTTGATATAGTCCTTCGTCTGACATGGATGTAGTAAGAAAACATTCGGAAAGAATCTTTTCATCGTACTGTATTTCGACACCATAGTTCACTTCCAGCACTTCAAAAATTTTACCGACTGGTGTCGATTCATACTTCATTTCAAAAAGTGTAGGCTTCTCCAATACAATGCGGGGTACATCTACCAGCTTCTTTGTTACTTTATTGATTGCACGGTTATAGACAGCCTCCTGATTGGGCGTAAGTATAACTTCCTGCGTAGTGTGCTTTTTCTGAATTACTTCAGGGTTGGTAGAAACAGAAACTTTACCAGTCATTACGGCTACGGTGGTTTGTCTGGCACCTTTGTATGCTTTTACCGTAAAACTTGTGCCCAGTACTTTTGTGATCACTTCATTGGCATATACCAGGAATGGTCGCAACGTATCGCGCTTCACATGAAAGAAGGCTTCACCGGTAAGATATACTTCGCGTTTGTTGTTGGTAAATACACTGGCTACACGAAGCTCGCTGCCCGGCTTCAGGGTAACTTCACTGCCATCAGCCAGTTTTACCAGGCGTGGTATAGCTGTTTTGTTCTCGATAAGATGTATACCGGTATACTTGCTGCCAAAATCTTTAACGGCTACAGACTCTTCTGCGG
The DNA here is from genome assembly GCA_002432545.1 of Flammeovirgaceae bacterium UBA5867. Lineage (GTDB taxonomy): Bacteria > Bacteroidota > Bacteroidia > Cytophagales > Cyclobacteriaceae > Ohtaekwangia. The sequence continues at coordinate 29,942 of DJFR01000032.1, forward strand.
GGGTAAAAATATACTGAGAAAAATATAGCACAGCTCCCGTTGCCACCAGCAGAAGTATAGCAGCGGCCACCCGCCAGGTATAGTAAAATGATGATTTTTTTGTACGTTTTATCTTCCGCTGAAGATTGTCCCACAGCCGTGCTTCCGTTGTCTCATTGTCTTCTTCAGCCGCTTCAGGTTGCGATGCATGAATGGTATCATACCACTTGAGTATAAACTCTTCTTCCTGCGGTGTACATTCACCGCGACTATACCTCGCCAAAAGCTTGCTGAATTCTTCCTGTGTCATAAAATAATACTGTAAAGACACAGATGTCCCCAATCATCCTAAATCGTTACCGAAGATTTTTTAAATTATTTTTTGAGCCGCACTTACATGCCTATAAACAGCACCAGGCAGAGTATAAAATCCCTGAGTTGAATGCGCAGCTCCTTCAAAGATTTAGTAAGATGATATTGAATAGCCTTCTCGGATAACTTAAGCCGGTTCGCAATTTCGGAAGTTGAACGCCCCTCCATCCTGCTAAGCCTGAACACCTGTTGTGATTTTTTTGGAAGTTTACTCACCGCATTTTCCATTGCTTCAGACAAGTCGGTATAGATTACCGTGTTCTCCGTGTCTTCTTTTTGCTGCGGTATAAAATGCTTATAGTAGTCCCAATACTTTCGCTGTGTAACTTTTTGACGGATGTGATTGATCACGCGGTTGCGTACAGCAGTCTGTAAATAGAATGAGAGATTCGTGATGAGGAATGAATCGCGCTTTTCCCATAGTGTTGAAAATATACTCTGTACAATCTCTTCTGCTTCTTCGCGCGATTGAATTTTAGCAAAGGCCTGATTATACAATGGACGCCAATGCTTCTTGAAGATTACTTCAAAAGCTTCTTCGCTACCCAGGCGTAAACCCTGTAGCATTTGCTCTTCGGTTGTATAGAGGTTTAGGTGCGACATTCCATCAACTCCATACAATTTTAAATAAATTTTAATACAATCGTTTTCGCACACGGAAATTTTTTAGCGAACATACCGCTGCACACCACACACGGTGCCTGAAAATCAGTCAACTAACAATCATCATACGTTGCAACAATTATCTTCGCATTGAAGTTGAATCGCGTCCTTTAACAAGTGTCATATTGACCTTAATCGAAATATACTATATATGAAAATCGCGATGGTGCACTATATACTATAGTGTAGACTTTTTCATTCACTTCGCAGGGAGTTCACCGGGTTGGCCCGCGCGGCTTTCCAGGTCTCATAACCAACCGTTAGCAACGTAATGGCTAGTAGTCCGAAAAGGCTGAGCAGGAAAATAAGCGGACTGATCACCGAACGATACGCGAAGTCATTCAACCAGCGGTCTGCCAGAAAATATGCTACCGGAATGGCGATGATCGATGCGATCAGAAAAATCTTCATGAAGATCCATATAAACATCACTACTACTTGCTGTACCGCGGCTCCCAACACTTTGCGTATACCTACTTCTTTTGTTTTTTGCTCGGCTGTATACGATGCGAGTCCAAATACACCCAATGCTGTAATGATAATCGCCAGTATAGCAAAGCTCTTGGCAAGTGATGATACTCTTCGCTCTGCGAGGTACATTCGGTTAAACTCATCGCTCACAAACCAATAGTCAAAACCAACACCGGGCAAAATCTCTTTCCACTTTTTCTCGATTGATCGTATCTTCTCCTGGAAATTTCCTGCGGGTAATTTTATATAGGCGATGCGATCAATAAAGTGTACGTGCGGATTTAACACCAGCGGCTCGATCGCCTGATGCATGGAGCGGAACGGAAAATCTTTGACCACACCAATAACTTTATAGGAACGGCTGTTGCCATTATTGTTGTTGTCCACTTCCATCACCGAAGTACCGAGTATCTTTTCTATAGGTTGTCCTAATGATTTTATAGCAGCTTCGTTCAGGATCAAAGCATTGGAGTCCGCCAGGTTGCCTGTCTCAAAATCGCGGCCTGCTATAAATTCAAGCTGGTATGTTTTAGCAAAATCAAATTCAACGTTGAGCTGATTCCATTGCAGATTTTTATCCTGTATCTCCGGAAACTTGAGTGTAGTACCAATCCAGCCAAAGTAATTGAGGCGTGGTAAATGATTCGCCATCGTTACGTGTTCTATATCTTTATCCTGCAGCACCAGTTGTTTGAAGGCCACAAATTTATCCTGCGGTGCTGTGCCTCCGTATCGTATCGATAACAACTGACTGCCTTGTTCATTCAGCTTGGTATGCTGCATGTGTTCCATCTGCCGGATCACCACAAAGGTTGAGATAATTAATACCAATGAGACTGTATATTGAATCGTGACCAGCGCTTTTCGAAACAACTCTGCTCCTATACCTTTTACAACTTTACCTTTCAACACTTCCACCGGTCTGAACGCAGATAAATACAAGGCCGGGTAACTGCCGGAGACAAACGCCATGAACAATACAATCGCGAATACAATGAGCAACATATAGGGGTTCAGCAACGATGCCACTGTAAATGATTTATGCGCCAGCTGATTGAACGGCTGCAGAAATATAATGACGAGCAGCAGCGAAAGTATAAATGCTCCGAGCGTCATCAACACCGATTCACTAAAAAACTGCCACGCTATTTCTCTGCGCTTGCTGCCCAACGATTTACGAAGTCCTACTTCTTTTGCCCTGCGTGCCGACCGTGCCGTTGCCAGGTTCATATAGTTTATGCAGGCAATGATAAGAATAAGTATAGCCACCGAACTGAAGATGGCGAGATACTTTTTATCACCGCGTATACCATTCTCCCATAAATTCTTCTGATCGAAATGCAGTGTAGACATTTTAGCAAGAAATGGTTTGAGCTTCCATCCTGCGGCAACAAAACCGGAGTCTGCCTGTGCCATCTGGTTGGCCCATTGCTGCAGATCTTTTTCCAAGGGTGCTATATCCGTATTGTGTTTTAGTACAAGGTAACTTTCAAAGAACTCGCTGTCGCGGAAGGTAGTGCCCTCCATATAGGCATCAAAGTTCGGGCGTACATTGCGCAGGGCGTTAACGTTTAATATATAGTGTGGCTTAAAATGCGAGTTGGACGGGAAGTCTTTATATATACCCGTTACTACTACGTCAATCTCTTTACCATCGGTTGCCCAATTGTGTTTTACAGTTACAACCTGTCCTATAGGATCCGCTGTATCAAATAATTTACGTGCACCGGTTTCGCTTATCACCAGGGTATTATAGTTCTCGAACATTTTGTCGCGGCTCCCTTGCAGCATTTCAAAGGCAAGTACTTTATCAAAGCCTGGTTCGGCCCAGCGAACTTCTTCCGTAAGTATAATTTTGTCGTTGGCTTTATGATGAAACGAAGTTGGGTATCCAATGTAATCGATGCGTGTACCCTGTATAACTTCGCTACGTGTTTCTTTTAATTGTTTTGTCCAATACCCCGGAGCTACGGTATTATCAAACTCCTGCCCATCAGCATTGGTAAATGTACAGCCGATGCGATAGGTATCAGCAGCATAGGGATGCATTATATCATACTGTAACTCGTCACTGATATATAGGAATATAAG
>DJFR01000032.1:33680-43437 GCA_002432545.1 Flammeovirgaceae bacterium UBA5867
CAACTTTTCATTCATTGGCCCGCGCGAAGTAAGGTGATAGTAGCCGCAGTCATCGCACTGGTATACGGCTATCGGGCCGGAGCCTGAGGCATAGTCGTACGTGGTTTGCGCTTCGATCAGCACATCCTCAGCAATCTCTTTGGTGAGATAGCATTTCTTATGAGTTACGCATGTAGCCACGTATTGCGAATTTACCCCGCAAAATAAGAACAATAAATGTCTTTACCCTGCGAAATATACAGGCGGCAACATCCAACAAAAAAGGAAACCTCAATTCCTTCTTTAATATCCTAAGCTTTAATTCTTTAAGAGTCTCTTATCAGAATTTACCGATCCATGCTATAGCTTCGTCTACATTTGGAAAATAGTTAATCGCGGCCACATTATTTTCCACCCTGTTCAGTATTGCTTCGACCGACATCTCTGTAAAAATATCGGCTGGTACTACAATGGCGTTGTGCGAGAAGCCAGCCTCCGCGGCACGACTATACCAATCTGACGCTACCCATTCCTGGTCATCCGGATGAACGGCACCCATATATACTGTATCAGCAACTATCTTCCCGGTTTTAAAATGAGCCATAGCACGAAGCATGGTTTCCATTCCTGTCCGAAATTCTTCAGACAATGGTGGTGTCTTCCAGATTGCGATAATGGTGTTAACGGCTTTGCTATACTTAACGATGATACACTCGGATTCGAAATAGTTTTCCATGCTGCTGTTACTCTTTTAATGACAGATACCAACTTAGATTGGTCTGCCAACAAAAAGTCACCTGCAGATTAACATGCTCCTGACAAAATACTCAGCATTTTTACTCCAGCTGTTACACGTAGTCGGTAACTTTCACCAACTATACCTTATCTGCTGATTCGCTAAACCAATTTCTGGCAGAATCTATATCCGGGAAGTACGCGACTTTCATTCCTGCTTTTGAGCCTTCGTCATTATACTTATCGACACCCATTACTACCCATTCGTTTTGCGATAAAATGAAAGCTACATGTGTAACGCCTACAGACAGCGCCCGCGGAGTCCAATCTTGTGTAGCCCATTGAACATCCTCTTCCTGAAAAACCGGTGAATGCCGAGTATCAACCAACCACATTATGTTCTTCCCCGTTTCCTTTACTTTCTCTTTCATAAACGCAAGCGCAAATTCCAGGTGCGACTTAAATTCATCTGAAAGCATAAACTTCAAGTTCCTGGCAAGAAGACAAGGCGCAGACGGATCGTAATCAATCTCTACAAAATCCTTCGTGTATATTCGCGTTATCATATATAGTATAGTCCATCACAAACTTTTACACCAATCTTTGGCCGACTGCAAATCACCAAACATATTTATAACTATATCATTACTATTCTTTTCCGTATCATCAGCATATTTCTTCACAGCTCTGCCACCGAATACATTTTCCGGTGCTACAAAGGCAATGTGACCTACACCGGCCGCCATTGCGCGGGGATTCCAATTCTCAACAACCCACCGTGTATCTTCATCCGGACGTACTACGTGCTTGCTGGTGTCTGCTATCCAAAATAACCTGGTATGGTTTCGCTTTTTCTCTACGAAATGATCGAGTCCGATATCCAACATATTCCTGAATTGCTCGCTGCTCATAAAACCACTTGCTGTTATGATGATACAAGGAACAAATTCATCATACTCTAACGTGCCGTACTTTTTATCAAAGAGTTTCATACCTATCAAATATTAAATTCAACCTATATATATAAGTATATCCGCTGCGAAAGTGAAAAATAAACAATAACAACAAACCATATTCATCGAATGAATAGCATCATCGTAAGGATTTCTATTTGATTCCGAAAAGATATAGGAGTTGAAAATCTCAATCCGGAAAGAGTACTACCAGGCATGTACATAATTCATCGATGTACCGAACCAAAGCGCGGTGAATGCCATTCGGTGCCCTCTCTCACTCAATCGCACATGTGAACCCTCGCCCAATTTGCACGAGTGATTTTCTTTTCAAAAATATACGTGAAGGATGTCGGTGATTGCTGCTTTACAGTCGAACGCTCTCGGACTCAGACCGTAAGCCATCAAATGGCTAATAAAACAATTTTATTATCTTGCGAGCCAATTGAATAAATCTTATGAAAGAAGCAGAAATCCATACAAAAAAGGGCGTGATGAAGATTCGTTTTTTCGAGAAGGACGCTCCCAACACGGTAAAGAACTTTATTACTCTGGCCGAGAAAGGTTTCTATAACGGACTTACGTTTCACCGTGTAATTCCAAATTTCGTAGTACAAGGTGGTTGTCCAAACGGTATCGGTAATGGTGGCCCGGGTTACAAAATTGATTGTGAACTCACAGGCGACAATCAATATCATGATCGCGGAGTTCTCTCCATGGCACATGCCGGAAGAAATACCGGAGGCTCACAATTTTTCATTTGCCATAGCCGCCAGAACACAGCACATCTTGATCGTAACCACACGGTATTTGGTAAAGTATACGAAGGTCTTGATGTGATCGACCAGATCCGTCAGGGTGATGTAATGGAGAAAATTGTTATTACCGAAGTAGCAGGGTAATATATACTCCTATCAAAAAACAGAAGAGGCTATCTCCACAGAGATAGCCTCTTTCATTTATATCCGCTTCAAAGCATATATAATTACTGCAGCTTGTCGAACACAGCTTTCGATACTTTGAAGACTGTTCCATGGCGAACGCCTTCCGGGAAATTTACTTTGTCAGATATATCCGTCCACGTGGTGAGATCGGTTGAAGTAACAGCACCCATCTGGTGATCGCGGTATTTATCAAAGTATACAATCCATTGACCGTTGATCTTTATACTGGTAGGACCTTCGGCCCAATAATTACCGGTGATCGCCTTACCAGGCTTTGAATAATCTCTTGTAAGAGATTTACTTGTAGCGATACGAACATTTTTCTGTGCCGGTTCCGGTGTCTCATCCTTCAGAAACATCACATACTTTTTATCTGTGTATTGTATAGTGGCGTCAATCACATTAAATCCCTGGTCGTATAGTAATGCTGTTTTACTGAACGTTTTGAAATCCTTTGTAGTAACATAGTACATGCGATGATTATACGCATTCTCTTTGGTGCTTTGTGTTTCCGTAAAACGTCCGGTGATGGTGGTGGCCCAGTATATCATAAACTGTTTGCTGGCGGCATCGTAAAATATTTCCGGAGCCCAACAGTTACGTGCTTCCTTCTCGTGTTCCATTACCGGTATATATTGTTGCTCTGACCAATGGATCAGATCTTTTGAGTGTGCATAGCCGATGCCTTTCTCATTCCAGCTCACCGTCCATACCATGTGAAATGTACCGTCTGCAGATTGGACAATGCACGGGTCGCGCATCAGTTTATCTTTACCGGCAGTGGGTGTCAGAAAAGAACTGTCGTGCCGAAGTGCCTGCCAGCGAAAACCATCTTCGCTATAGGCCAGGTGTAACCCGTCTTCGCCATTACCTTTGAAATAAGAGAACAGGTAAACATCATTACCCGTTTGTGCCTGTACTGCCGCACTTGCCAACAGTACTAAAACTAAAATTCGTATCATTATTTTGTAAGCTGGTTTTCTGTTCTGAAATCAAACCAAAGAGTTCCGCTTATCGGAGTATAATTGAGCATCATGTTCTTCTGGCTCTGTGGTCCCATAAGTCTGGCATCCTGAAATTTAGTACCAATCGGTGCTATCGCTTGGAGAAAACTGATATCACCTTTCGGAAATGCAGGATTTGTATTTTGATTATACGCACCGGCCGGTGGAGCTGGTTTCAACATCTGCAGGTATATATTTTCATCTTCAGTATAGATTGTGAAGGGAGCTTCTTTTGTTTGCACCTGTACCCAGTAAAGATTAGCGTGATATCCTTTGAACTCCGGGTAGTTCCAGCTTTCACCGGTAACGGCATTGTTATACTTCTTCTCCCATATACCCAGTTGCATTCCTTTCTGGCGATTCTTCCAGACGCGATACGGTCCGCGGCCCAGCCATTTCATACCCGTAACATTTGCTTCCGGATAACTGAACGATATACCCATGAAGTCAACTTCGCCTTTCACAGAATACATATACTCTACTTTAGCAGGCTTGCCGGAAGTAAAGATCCATTTTACTTTAAAAAACGACTCACCTTCGTACACCGGTTCAACTATATATTGGTTGCCTTCCTTACGGTGGGTGAATTGTTTTAGTGTATGATCAACTCCTGCCAGCACCGGCCCGTTTGAAAGTGAGACAGCAGAAACCGGTGTAACAACTTTTGTGAGATAACCGGTTGTTTTATCAAATATATACTGAATGCCATCCACGCCAACGGTCAGAGTCGATGCTGTTTCCTGGGCCTGCGGCAAAGACGATGAAGCATTGAAAGTTACTTTCGAATACATTTCTGCCGGAGATTTTACAGACCACGACCACGTAAATATTTCTTTTTGATAAGGATCGATGGCGGTAAGATATAGCACATCGCTGTTCTTCCAGTTTTGCGGCAGTGCCAGGTTCAAAAAACCCGTTGTACCCGGAGCGAGTGCTAACGTCTCTGCTTTACCCGAAGCATCTGTACGAGGGGATGTATTTTTTTCAAACGGCAATGAAAATGAGACAAGTTGCCATTGGAATGTGCATTGGTTGAGGTCCGTATAGATATAGCGGTTTGTAACCGGAATCTTACCATCAAAAGCAACCGGCAATGATTTCATACCTATATATACCGGTGACCAAATTTCCCTGATCGCAAAATAGCTTCCCTCCTTTTCACGATGCGGTCCAACGATGCCATCCGGAGCGTTGTTCTTATAGGTATCAATGCTATCGTTCCGATCATGACGTACTATGCCTTCATCATGAAACGCCCAGAGAAATCCACCGGCACCATACGGGTGTGAAAGCATTGCATTCCAGAAATCATCCAGCCCGGCTGCATGACCACCATCGTACAACCCATGCATGAACTCGGTCGGAAAGTATATTTCATTTCCGTAAAGAACGGAGTTGGTTACATAATTATAGTCCGGGTAATGTTTTGTATCGGTGCCTCTGAATTTCTCCCACGGATGATATACGAAGCGATGCTGTATATCATATTTCGGAAAATCGTCATCGAGTGCTGTATTCCATCCGCCTTCGTTGCCATTTGCCCACAATACAATACTCGGATGGTTAACATCGCGTACAACTAATTCTTTCACAAGTTTGCGTCCAGCTTCGGTATCATATTTAGCCTGCCAGCCGGTAAGTTCATCGAGCACAAACAAGCCCAGCGAATCGCATGCATCCAGAAAATGCTGATCGGGNNTCCAACAGACTTATCGCTTTGCTCAACGTGCGACCACTCTCCGGCCAGAAGCTATGGCGATTTACACCTTTGAAAATAACGCGTTTGTCGTTTACATATATACCATCATGTTTGCGCACTTCCACGGTACGAAAACCAAAACGTTGACGAACTATATGTATCGCTCCTTTCTTATCGCGCAATGAAATCGTTGCTTCATATAGGTTTGGAAACTCCGGGCTCCAGGTCTTTATATTCTGAAAGGATTGTGAAACTGTAAATTTGCCATGCTCTTTCAGAAATTGTGATGATGATATACTTCCTACTTCCGCACCTTTCAAATCCTTAATTTGTACCTGGACTGTATGACCTGCTGATATGTTACCAGCCACTATATCCATGGTAAACTTTCCGTCAGCTTTCGCATCAATCGCCACACGTTCGATATAAGCCGCTGGTTTCGCTTCCAGGTATACAGGCCTATATATACCACCCATCGCCCAGAAATCGCCTTCAGACTCTGCCTTTCGGATCGATTCATTTGCAGACAACTTACTCACTTTCACTTCCAGTAAATTGTTTGTACCCGGCTTTATCCATGCAGAAACATCGTATCGGAACTGATAAAAACCTCCCTGGTGTGTCGGGCCTGCAGCCTTACCATTGATCTTTACTTCGGTGTCGGTCATCGATCCTTCAAATACGAGAAATATCTTTTTACCTTTCCATTCCTTCGCTACCGGGAAAGTATATTTATAGAGTCCCTGCTCACCAATCTTCTTTCGACTGTGTCCATAGGTATATTCTCCGAAGCCCTGAAGTTCCCAGTTAGAAGGAACGGGGATGGTTGTCCACTTGCCTGATTTATTACCGGCAGTACAAAAAAAATCCCAAGGGACGGTGTGATCTTTATCTATACCCGAAAGATACTGACGTTGTGTTTCTGTTGGCTTTACCTGCGCAAACAAATAAGTACTGCATACTATACCCAGTACAGTAAATGTGAATCGTAACATCGCGAAATATATTATTTCTTTTTAAGGAAGGCTACTACCTGGTCTGAGAAAGCCTGTGAACGAGCAGTGTTGTTATGATCGCCCGGTATACGTTTATAGAGTGCCTGCGGTATCAACGAAGCAAGCTTTTCGGACGAGCCGTTGTCTTCATCACGATCGCCACAAAGTACAAGCACTGGTTTATTTATTCGCGATAACTCTTCAACACTGGTAGAAGGCTGCGCTTTCTGAAGATAGGCTAATGCAAGCTGATCCAGCTTTTGTTGTTTTACATATTGCACAGCGTTGGCAAGTTCCGGGATATTTTCTCCCATCAGTGCCTTGTAAAACATTTCTCTGCGAGGCCATGCAGGGTTTGTAAAATCGGCTCCCATTCCTCCCAACACTGTACGCTCTACCCGCGGATCAAAAACAAGAAGTCGCGATGCGATGATAGAACCCCGTGAATACCCGACAACGCTATATTTCTTTATACCAAGTTTATCAGCGAGTCCTATAATATCGCGAGCCTCTGCATCTTTCTCATACGCTTCGGGTTTATGAGGTTTATCAGACAAACCATTGCCGCGCTGATCAAGTGTAATGACTTTGAAACCGGCTACCAGCAGATCATTATAGAGCGCTGTTCGCTTCCACGATTCGCCATCCACTATAAATCCATGCACCAGTATAACAGGCTCACCAAAACCTTTTACTTCATAATGTATTTTGACACCGTCAAACGAAGTAAAGAATGTTATAGAGTCTGGCTTGCTTTGCGCATGCGCGACTGCTGACAAACACCAGAGTTGTGCGATTACAAATAGGAGTTTTTTCATGCTCGTTCTTAATTGGATGTAGCAACCTGAGGCTGCAATGCTTCTTGTGCGCATACAAGATACACGAAAGGAGCATTCCAATTAATAGCAATTTCATTAGAGGCGTAAGAACAGTCACTATCGGTATAGGCTTCATCGGCTACCGAAGAAGGATATTTACATTTATCCTGCATACCCGGATTCGGACCACCGGCCAATAATCCCGGAACCGGCTCTGCAATGCCGTCTGCGATCGAAGGACGATGGTGTGGGTGCATCGGTGTTCTTTTACCATAGCCGGTGAGGAAAGAATAGCCCGTACCATTTTTTCCCAGGAGAAAATCAAGATTGGACAATGCATAGTTCAAGTACTTCTTATCACCGGTAACTTTATAGGCTTGGATCAATTCTATACCCTGGTTGGCAGCAACTGCGCTACTTCCCCAAATATAGTCTTTGGCAGAGCCGCCCATCACTGTATTGAATGCGCGTGTATCCACCCCGTTAATCAGCACATCGGCAAAACGAACAATACCCTGCTTCATTAACGCTACCTTTGACTGCGCAGCAGCCGGAAGCGATGTCTCAAAGCGAATCATGGTATAGTATCCCAGCAAATGTACTCCACCCCACGATGGCAGTGGAAGATTACGATCGGATAACACTTCAACCTTGTCCAGGTATTGTCCGTCCTGTGTCGAGGTATATAATTCGGCAGCCGCCCACGTGAATTCATCCGCGAAGTTATCATCGCCATAACCACCTGTAGTTATATCCGGATCGAACGTTTTGTTCATGGCGTCCTGGTTATATACTATAGCTGGATTTTTTACAGCCCACTGCCAGGCGCGTGTTGCAGCCGTGAGACATGAATCAGAAAGTCCCGGGAGCTGACTTTCGAATTTCTTAAACACGCGCGCGGCCTGTGCCGTTACAGCAGCAAAGTCTAATGTTGCAGCAGTTCCCTTCTGCACAACATACCGCGGACGTGTTGCCAGGTGTGGCATAACCATACCATCAAATTTTTCATTGGTGAGTTTATGATATACACCACCATCGGAAGGATCTTGCATAGTTAGCATCCAGCGGAGATTCCACAGCGTTTCATCCAACAAGTCAGGTATATTATTTCCGCTTTCGGGTATATCCAGTTTCAGCGTATCAAAATATACCGGGAAGTCTTCGTAAGCAGACAGTAGTGTGCCCATTGTGATACCACTGTTGACTATATATTTATTATAGTCACCGGCATCGAGCCATCCTTTCGAAGAAGAAATAACAGATCCCGCAGGTCGTCCTGCAGATGCAGCTGATGGATGGATCAGCACTTTATTATCCGGATGCGAAAGTGGTCGGTGCCATTTACCCGCGTATTGCTCCGGCAAAGACGTTGACAACCGCTGATAGTAAAATCCTTTTATCGAAGCACGTGCAACAGCATCATGTACATGAGGCTTTATCTCAAACGAATAAGACTCTCCCACCGAAGGCACCATCAGGGTATAAATACCTTCTGCTTTCAAATCCGAGAAATCAGCGATCCGTGTTTTTTTATCCGAGAAAATCGACTTTCGTACTTCACTTAAATTTCCACGATATACTTCTTTACCTGTTCCTTTTGCTATGATGTAAAACTCCGTTGCCTTATCAGCAATTACCACTGCAGATTTAGGCGCCTCCGGGTAATAACCGATCTGGTTGAGACGGATTATATCCGTTGAGACTTTAGGTTTTTGCTGGCATTGTACCTGGAGCACAGCCAATAGGGATAATGTGAGAAGTATAAATGTTCTAGACATACTTAGTTAATTCATAAATAACACGCTTGCAAGCATAGTTAATCTTTCTTTTCCGGTCAATCGATTCCTGATACTATATGCATGAAATAACCAGCATCTAAATAATCATTATTTCAGACCTAATACTATAAATAATACAGGAGTGGCGTTACCCTTTGTTATTTCTGCTCTATTTAATCACAATCCTCGTATTCAAAGTATCTTTTCCGGTAAGTCCGTAAATCTGACATGAAGTTTGCTGAACGTGCGGGCCATAACAAATCTTCAAGAAAAGTCGGACATATAGGGCTCTAATGAGAAGAGGCCGTCCTTAAAAAAAGACAAGCCTCTTCAAGTGCTAAACCAATTAACACTTCATCATTTATCTACAATTCTCAAGTTATCCAGCGCTACATAGTGAGATGCAATTACCTTTGCACCCGTTGCACCGTTGCTGAAGTCTACACGTACATCTCTGATCTTGGAGATATCGCTTATTCTCACGATCGGATCTGCCTGTGTATCGCCATTATACTTATAGAAATCAGACAGCGGAATATAAAATGTCTTCCAGCCATCCGTCTTAAGGCCAGTTGTGCGATAGGTATCTGTATCCCATGGTTTGAATCTGTATTTAAAGTGATCACCATTTTCCATACCGATATCAATTACATAGTACCCTGCCTTCCAGGCTTCAACAACATCAACCTCCATTTTGAAATACTTATCATCATGCGATGCTACCGGAAGACCAAAATCAAAATAGCATGTTGAGAATACCCAGCTTCCATTATATCCGGCTGCCGGAAGGTCCGTTTGCTTGATACGTGAATAGCGGCCGGAGATCACAGGCAACTCTGAATTGGCAGGCTC
>DJFR01000032.1:43443-45848 GCA_002432545.1 Flammeovirgaceae bacterium UBA5867
CCTGCGCTGACAACGGTTACAGTAGACGTTGTTGCATCCTGCGGCATTACAAATGTTATTTCGCTATCGGTAAAGCTTACAATCTCAGCTTCGGTTGATCCAACAAGTACCTTGGAGATCAGAAAGAAATAGCTACCCAATATTTTGTTTTCTTCGCCCGGTATACCAAACTCATTATATAAAGCAGCGATTTCAGGTGGTGGTAACACCACGTTAAAATCCACGCTTACTTTTTCGCCACTGGCAGTTACCAACGTTACTTTGTTCGTAACTTCCTTCGGAGCAGTATCAGGTACAGTAATTATAATGTTGTTATCTGTTACATATACCGGGCTCGGTACAACTGTTACATCATTGAACATTACTGCACGCACCGACCCGAGGTTGGCCCCTTGTATAGCAATAGTCTGATTGAACTCCGCCCCGAGAATAGTGCTATCTTTTTCTACAACCCGGATGTTGGTTACCACCGGGGAAGACACCTCTTCGTCTTCACACGATAGTAGTACCGTTGCAGCCATGCATATCGTTACTACCACTTTGATTATATATCTCTTCATAGTAATTCGTAATTAAAAGGAATATTCATCCTGTTAGTTTGACAGTACACTAAAATCAAAATCCACTGCTGACTTCCTGAGTGAAGGTGCTTTCACCAGCTCAGCATCCGGATATGGGAAGTAAAAATTCTCTTCGGTAGCAGGGAAGAATCGCGTAATCGCTGCACCATCGTCATCCTGTGTAGGGTACGTAACAGTATACTGGCGCGGATTATCTGTACCAGCAACATACTCAATAGTATACGGACCTTTATCCTGTTTGCTTATAATATCCAGTGTTCCATCGGCTCCATTCATATTGAAGTACGATAAGCGAACAAGTTCATGCCAGTATCTTCCTTCCATCGCTAACTCAATACGTTTCTCGTTAAATATATCCATGAATGTGAGCGTAGTGAGCTCGGGTAATCCTGCACGTATACGGATATCGTTGACATACTTCAATGCCTCCCCGTCAGCCGTTGTCGAATTATTGCCGAGAATCGCTTCAGCATAGATCAGGTATACTTCCGCCAGACGCATCATATAGGTGTTAATATAGGCGGTCATGAACTGACCGTTTCCACCATTGTCATCCGGTCCGCCAATAATATACTTCTTGATGTTTGCCACGTCATCTATCGTATAGGTTACAGATGGATCTGCAAAGTATTTCAGTTCAGAGTAACGATCACCATTGAACATGAACGTTGGCTTTCTACGAAGATCCGCCTGGTTTGCCATATAGTATTTTACCAGGTCGGCAGAGGCACCGTGCGCCCGGCCCCAACCATCGCCCTGGTTACCGATAAGCTCCGGGCTAAACGCCATATAGGCCTGAAAACTGTTGTTCACACCCCAAGGCTCACGTATTGGAAGCCACAGCAATGCAAACAATGTTTCATTATTTATACTCTGTGCGTTGTTGTTCGCGCTGAGAAATAGGTCACTGTAATTATCCATCAGCGTAAGTCCGCTGTTCATGATCACATCCTTTGCATAATATTTTGCACTATCAAGGTCTGTCTGATTGCGTGATCCTAACCCAGCGCCTACACCCGCGCGTGTCAGGAATGCGCGGGCAAGCATACCTTCTGCAGAATATTTTGTGAGTCGTCCGGCTAATATAGGTGTAGTCGGAAGATTCTTTGCTGCATATCTGAAATCGCGAATGGCAAATTCCCATATACTGGCTACCGTGTTCCTACGAATTGTAGTATCGTTCAATATAGCGAGGTTGTCATAAATGATCGGCACTTCCTTCCAGATGCTGGTCAGGTATGTATAGGCGAGACCACGCATGAACCGGGCTTCTGCTATAGCATGATTCTTTACAGCAGGTGTAACGTTGGTAGCATAGCGATTAACGTTCTCGATCACCATGTTGCTTTGTGCAATGATCTTGTAGAATGAAGCATACGCGCTAAGCAGCGGTCCGTCCGTAGCACTTACCGCGAACTTGTAATAATCATCGTAGTCGTTGGAGAGCATGTTACCCGCACGTGCATCACCAATACCGAACGATGTTTTATCATTAAAATCAAACCATACAATGTTATACAATGGCGCAGTGGCCATAATTACTTCATCGTCTGTCTGATAGTATATACCATCTGTAAGTGCATCCAATGGAGGTCGCTCCAGAAAGCTATCGCTACATGCAGCCGCCAGTATGCTAAGCGGCAGTGCGAATGCTATATATTTCCAAATCCTTGCCTGTTTCATAGTTCTATATATTATATATACAGGGATTAAAATTCAATTTGAAGACTGACATTATACTGTCGTGTAGTAGGATAGCGTCCATAATCAACTCCCACAAATCCGCGTCCCTGGTTGCCAGAGAAGAATGTACCGACTTCAGGA
>DJFR01000204.1 GCA_002432545.1 Flammeovirgaceae bacterium UBA5867
GAAGCACTTGGTATAATAAATTCTATTAATAACGCATTTGAGGCGCTGCAAACATTCTCATCACAATCTGTTTTATACTTTATCTGGAGAAAACCGTGGATGGTTGCAGGCAGCGGTACATTCATTCAGGCTATGCTGGAGAAGCTAAATCTGCGGAATGTTATAACAGTTCAGCGTTATCCTGAAATAAACGATGAAGAAATTCGTCAGCTAAACCCAGAGTATATATTTCTTTCATCTGAGCCATACCCTTTTCAGGAAAAACACATCGAAGAACTAAAGCAAATCAGTCCATCATCCAAAATTATACTTGTAGATGGTGAAATGTTTTCCTGGTACGGAAGCCGCTTGTTACACGCCCCACTATATTTCAATTCCCTGCAAGACGTGATCTGCTAACTGTATATATACTTTGTGAAACTCCGTGTCTCCTTTGTGTTCTCTGTGCAATGGGATTTAGTTATCGATTAAACTAATCCAAACGCCTTTAAATCATTCCAGAAGTTAGGATAAGACTTCTTTACCACTTCAGGTTTTTCAATCTCTACATTCATCAACGTAGCCAATGGAGCAAAGGCCATGGCCATGCGGTGATCTTTATAGGTGTTGAAGAACGCTTTATCAGGTAAAGACGATGAAGGTATAAGTGTCCAGTGAGCAGGATCTTCTTCTATGAGGTTCGCACCTATTTTCTGCAATTCATTTTGCAGTGCAGCAATACGATCGGTTTCTTTAATACGCAGACTTTCCAATCCTGTAAAGTATCCCTTTATACCTTTCGCAGCACACACAACAGCAACGGTTTGGCCGAGGTCAGGGCAATGTGTAAAATCCCAATGAAGTTCTTTCGCACTTTCTTTTTTGGTCAGCTTCAGCAGACTGTTTTCCATCGAAGCTTGTACACCAAGCTGCTCCATAATCTTCACGATAACGCTATCACCTTGCAGCGATTCAAGATATAGTTTCGGTAAGTATATTTCAGCTTTCTCTGCAAGCGCAGCAAAAGCAAACCAGTAGCTGGCACCAGACCAGTCAGACTCTACTGTGAAAGGTGCAGGTATATATTTTTGCGGTGCAACAATAACTTTATTGTCAGTGAAATCGCTGCTTACACCAAAGTGCTTCATAATAGAAGCAGTCATTTCTATATAGGGGCGACTGCCAATTTTTCCTTCCAGCTCAAGAGTAAGTCCTTTGGGTAATATAGGAGCCACCATCATGAGCGCAGATATAAACTGACTGCTTACATCACCACGAATTTTAATCGTGTCGGTTTTTTGTCCGGTGAAGCCCGATAACTTTAAGGGAGGATAACCATCTTTCTCTATATATTCAATTGATGCTCCCAAACTACGCAACGCATTAACAAGTATACCAATTGGTCGCTCTTTCATGCGCGATGTACCGGTAAGTATTTTGTGTTGGTTGGTAACAGAAAAGTATGCCGTAAGAAAGCGCATGGTGGTGCCGGCATCTTCCACATCAATAGTCTCATCTTTTGAATTTACCAGACGCAGCATCAGTTGCACATCGTTGGCATCAGACATGTTTTGTATTTCTGATTTGCTTCCAGCCAGTGCGTTGATGATGAGTGCACGGTTGTTAATGCTTTTCGATGCAGGAAGCAAGGTTGCTGTTCCCTTCAAAACATTCGTTCGCTTAAGATGAATTGTTGTGTCCAATGGTATAAAGATTTGAGTGGGCAAATTACTCTTTGTAAAAAGATTTTTTAACAGATGGTTGAAACTTTTAATTCTGAAAAAGGTTAAATTGTATATATGAGTACAACCCGTAAAATAGCAGTAGGACTAGGCATTGCATCGGGTGCTTTGTTGGCGGCCTGGTTGCTTACCGGCAACCGGAAACAAAAAACAAAAGAGTATATCTCTAAAAAAGCTGACGGCCTGAAGCACGCCATTAAAACCGAGAAACGTTCCTTTGATGATTCAGACGCTCACTACATCTGAAGCGATTGGTAAAATGCTAAAGCGCGCTTTACCTCATCAAGACTGATTTCGCAATCCCAACGCGCTCTTCCTATTCCATCCTGAAGAACGCATAATATTTTATTTCCTTTATTTTTCTTGTCCTGAACCGTGAGCTGTGCAGCTTCTTCTATTTGCTTATCACTCAGGTTAACCTTGCCGTATATAGAAAGTATATAGTTTGTTATACTCGTAAAGTCTTCGGCCGTGAGCATGTTACGTTGATGTGCAATAAAGCCTTCAGCAATCATTCCTAATGCTATAGCTTCACCGTGTAAAATCCGNNAAGCCTTTCTCTTTCGGGTCTTCGGTAGTTACGTGTGCTTTAAACGTTACTGAATGCTTTAAGAGTCCATCCCAGTCTTGCTGTTGTAATGATTTCAGACTGATCTGTTGCCACATCGCTTTATCCGAGATCAATGTATGCTTGATAACCTCAGCGAAACCGGAGCGCAGTTCTGCTTCCGGTAAAGTTTTCAGGAAGCCGGTATAAAGCAACGTGAGGGCTGGCTGTTGAAATACACCAATGTGATTTTTGAGGTGTTCAAAGTCTACACCAAGTTTTCCGCCAATGCTGGCATCTACTTGCGAAAGCAACGTGGTAGGTATAAGTATAAAATCAATTCCGCGTTTGTAAGTTGCCGCACAGAAGCCGCCCATATCACCGAGTACACCGCCTCCTAATACGAGCAACACGGCATGCCGGTCGAGTGCATATCCCGTCAGGTCTTTCCAGATTTGCACACAGGTGTCGATGTTCTTTTGTTCTTCACCACTCTTCACTTCGATAACAAAATGTTCCGGAAGTTTTTTCTCCAGAATCGGGTAACAATGGCTGCGTGTGTTCTCGTCTGTGAGTACAACGATCTTACTATACTTTTTTTGATTCAGAAACGCCAGCAAATCGTTGGAGGGATCAGTAGAAAACAAAATGTTATCGGGTAGCATGTGTGATTTTTAGTTCTTTCGTTCGAAAGTTATTAAAAACATCAGAACTGTTATGCCAGAACTTGGGCTAACGATTGTAAGCAGTATATTTGCCCGAATTTTTTCAGCATGGAAGCATCACCCAGGATTTCATTTGAAGACACATCCGTAGCATTCTCGTACAAATCAGACGCAGCTCTGAAAAAGGCAAACTTTATCTTTTCCATGGTCAATCATCCCTGGATATCCGCGGCCGCGATAGGATCGGTTAAGTTTGCATTGAAAGCACACCTTCCGGTGGAGGGTATTATTCGTAAAACTGCGTTCGACCATTTTTGTGGAGGTATAAGTATTGATGACTGTGATGAAGAGATCGCACAACTTTCAAAATATGGTGTCGGCACTATCCTGGATTATTCTGTGGAAGGAGAGAACTCTGAAAAAAGTTTTGACCTGGTAACGGAAGAACTGCTACGCACGATCGATAAAGCCAAAAGCAATCCTGCCGGTATACCTTTTTCTGTTTTTAAAGTTACCGGTATAGCCGATAGTGATTTGCTGGAGAAAGTTCAGAAAGAAGAAGTACTTACTATTGAAGAGCAACGTGCTTATGAGCGCGTTCGTGAACGCGTAGATAAAATCTGTGCACGGGCGCATGCCTGTAAAGTTCCTGTACTCATCGATGCAGAAGAAACGTGGATACAAGATCCGATCGATGCACTTGCATATGAGATGATGGCAAAGTATAACAGCGATAAAGCTATAGTATTCAACACCTATCAGCTATACCGTACTGCTACATTGCAAAATCTGAAGAACGCTTTCGCGGAAGCTTCCCGAAAAAATTATCACCTCGGTGCCAAGCTGGTGCGCGGTGCCTATATGGAGAAAGAACGTGCACGCGCAGAGCAATTGGGATATGCTGACCCTATACAACCCAATAAAGAAGCGTCAGACAAAGCCTTCAATGAAGCACTGGAGTTTTGTGTTGAAAATATAGCAGGCATCGGTTTTATGTGTGGCTCTCACAACGAGCACAGCAACCTGTACCTCACAACACTTCTGCAGAAGCACGGCATTAAACACAACGATGAACGTGTGTGGTTTGCCCAGCTTTACGGCATGAGCGATAATATTTCCTTTAACCTGGCCAAGGTTGGTTATAAAGTAGCCAAGTACGTTCCGTATGGTCCGGTGCGTTCCGTGATGCCCTACCTATTCCGCAGAGCCCAGGAAAATACATCGGTAGCCGGCCAAAGCAGCCGCGAATTAATTTTAATCAGAAAAGAACTGGAAAGACGAAAGCGCGAAAAAGCGAATCGTAAGTAATTCGGGGATATACCTGCATAAAGTCGTGTAAACGAAAGACAAACCGTTTTTCGGGGCGCTACCTTCGTGCGTCAGAGTATTCCATTTCTCCCTATTTAGAGTATTTTTGCGAAAATTTTTAATCATGCAACTTAGCGAACAGGAGATCATCCGCAGGCAAAAAATGGACGATCTCAGGAAATTAGGTATCGATCCATACCCGGCAGAACTTTTTGAAGTGAATGCCTCTGCGAAGGAAATCCTGGAAAACTACGAGCGCCAGAAGAGCGA
>DJFR01000182.1:0-5908 GCA_002432545.1 Flammeovirgaceae bacterium UBA5867
TTGGCGGTGCCGTGTATACCGTACATGGTTTCACCAGCTACGGCACAGGGATGATGGGTGAGTCCGTGGTTTTCGATTTCGAATAGCGGGTCGGCAGCGAGTTCCTTTACCTTGTCAGGATGTGCATCGATCCACAAGCCACTGAGAAAAAGTGTAGCAGGAATTTTATTGGCGCGTAAAAAGTTAATGAGCTCTTCATCGTAACCATTGCCATGCGGACCTCCGCAGGCATCGAATGTTAGTGCCATTACTTTTTTGTCGGTAACTATATCTTCATCAACACCTTTTACAAAAGCACCGAATGGTCCCGGGGAAGCGTGTTTGAATCGGTCTACTATACCGGCTTTCAGTTTGGCATAGGCGCTGTCTTCTTTCAGTGTGCGTTCGTTGAAAAATTGTGCATGAAGCTGCGTTATCGTTAACATCAGTAACAGGGCAGCGGTGATGCAGGTTCGCATAGGTATACAGTATATTTAATTGGTGGTGCCTGTGTACAAAAAAATACAGGCGCTATATTTTGGAAACACGTCTGTGTGCACTGGCATTGTATATATTAGATTGACGAATACAAAAAGCGTCACGGTATAGCAACAAAAAAAGCCAGTAGTAACACTGGCTTTTCTGAACATATAAACTACGCGCTATGATTTTGGAGGAAAATGACGGAACGATTTAGATACTTCTTTCTGCACAAACTTGGCTTCGTTATAATTATTTATAGGTGACACAGCATACGCACGCCATACGAGCTGATCAGTTTTGGCATCGAGCACATCGATGATGATAGTGCCTTCTTCATAATGTGTTACCCAGAAGTTGTTCCACTGTGGTCCCCACCAGCCACCGAGGCTATAGAATCTATAGTATGGATAAAAGAAGCCGGGGTTGGATATATAGTTCTGTACTTCCTGCTTTTCGCGCGCACCGGCCAGGTACGTTACGATCAGATCCGGATTGGTATCAGAAGCCGTTAACCCTTTCGACTGCAGATCTTGTGTAATGGCATTCTTCACGTTGGCGTCCATAAACGTATTGTCGGTGTCCGTAACGCCAAGCTTTCGGATTACTTTTCCGGATTCAAACTTGAAGGTCTTGTAATTTTTGAAATCAACTTTTTTATCAAAGTCAACGTGTACTTGTGCTGTTGCTGTTAACCCTGCAAGCATCAGCATCATCAGAAGAATTCTGGTTTTCATAGCCATGATGATTTAAAAGTTATCTATTGTATTAATTGGATGAAAGGCCTACCATTCTGTCACCACGGGCGCCTAATTCTATTTCAAGTATATGTTCGTTATTTACCTGTGCCAGGTAGCGGTTGCCTTCGCGCAGGTATAGCTGCAGGTTAAAATATAGTTTATCTGCGGGCATAGAGCCACCAAACTCTACATCGTCATGAAAGCGGAGCGAACCTATCTTTAACTCTCCGGGCAGATCAATCGTATTGCTGGTTTTCAGAAATGAAAAATCAACCTGGTTGCCAGGCAATGCTGCATTTACCTCTATTGCACTTCCTTGTGTAAGTGCACGGATAAAGTCTATATCGGCAGAATCGCGCATGGCACGAATGGTTTCTACGGGTATCATAAATTCAAATCGTTCCAGTGCATTGTTTACTCTTGCTTCCAGCTTACGCGTTACAAACTCATACTCTTTTTTATCAGTGAGTATCCGGATGCGGCATTCGTTACCTCCTGTAAAAAGCTGCTGACTATAGGTATAGTTTGCAAGCAGTGTAAAAACGATGATCAATATTTTCTTCATGCGATACAGATATATACTTACCGATGGCCCTGACCGGGATTGAATCGTGTCTCCCAGTTCATCAACAGGCTGTCGATATTTTTAATATTTACTTTCAGTTCTTCTTCCGATACATTGTCGCCTTGCTCCAGTCGCTTCGACAGATCTTTTGTATCCATCAGCAAGGCATGCTCTTCTTCCGAGGGAGTATATTTATGATACTGCATATACCGGTTGGCATGCTCTACGGCCGATTGCAGGTGTGTGCCTGCCTGTGCTTCCGACTTTTTGAAAAATTCTATTTCCGTTACCTGTAACCGCAGGTGTGCCAGCGACTGTGCTGCATGGCCAAATGCTTTGTTGAGTTCGGTAATGGATGTCACCTGGTTGTTGGCAACTTTATCAGAAAGTTTTTTCAGATCCTGAATGGAATGATCGATCGCTTTACGATTTGCTTCGTGGCTGTCTGCAATTTTTTCCATCGCTGCAATGCCATCGTCAATAAAACCGGCACTCTCTTTTGCATCACCTTTTGCGTACGATTCAAGCGCAAGCCAGAACTGCTCATCGGGTTCTGTTTCCGAAAGTGTAATCTCGCTCTTGCTGCTCACGGGTACAGTTTCGTGTGAGGTGTTTTCGTGTTTCGACTGGCAGGCCGACAGAACCACTGCTCCCATCAGCAGCCATTTACATGTGAAATACCGTTTCATGTTTTTCAATGTTAAGGTTGATATGATATGACCGTTATTCCTATAGCTAAATACATCGGAATGATGTTGAAACTATCTTTACTATATATTTGCCTTTCGTCTATTGGATGCGCCCGTATAGAAAAGTCACTGGGAATGTGGCCGGGAATGTATACTTTTGAATCCTTTGAATACCTGAACATGGAAAAGATACGTGTAATTATTGCCGATGATCATAAGCTTATTCGTGTAGGGCTGAATGCTATTCTTCAGCTCGAACAGGATATAGAGATACTCGCAGAAGCGGAAAGCGGACAAGATGTAATGGCGCTTGTAGAGAAACAGGTTACGGATGTTATACTCATGGACATTGACATGGGTATACCGAACGGCATTGACACGACCTATACCATTAAGTCGAAGTTTCCGGATATAAAAGTGCTGGCGCTTACCCTGCACGAAGAGCGTGACTATATTCTGAAGATGCTGGAAGCCGGAGCCAACGGATATTTACTGAAGAACTGCGGACGCGATGAACTGGTGGCGGCTATCCATGCCGTTGTAAATGGTAATAGTTACTTCAGTCAGACGGTATCGGCAACGTTGCTCAAGGCTATAACCGAATTACAGCAGAAGCCTAAAGCTGCATCGAAAGACAGCGTTATGCTGACGGATCGCGAAAAAGAAGTGCTTGGGTTGATCGCGCAGGAGTTCTCGAATGCTGAAATAGCGGAGAAACTTTTCATCAGCGTACGCACCGTAGATACCCATCGCAGAAATCTGCTGGAGAAATTACAGGTGAAAAATACCGCAGGATTGGTAAAATATGCCGTTGAGAAAGGGTTGGCGTAGGTATTTCTACGGATGTGACTACGCTTTTTAGCGTAGACCGTCTACGCGTTTCCTGCCATTTTTTAAAATACGTTTTTTAGCTCTCATACGGGGCTGCGTACGGTTGCAATTTTACAGCGTTAAAACCAACCAGTAAACGCTATGAAAACTTTCAGTCAACTTTCCGATGAACAACTTATCACCTACATCCTGCAAAACGATAAAGAAGCTTTGGGTGAACTTTATAACCGTTACTTCAAGAAAGTATATCAGAAGTGTCTGTCGATTCTGAAAGAAGAAGACGTAGCGTATGATGTTGCTCAAGATTCCATCATGAAAGCTTTCGATAAGCTTGATTCGTTTAAAGGCAACGCCCAGTTTTCTACCTGGCTATATATCATCATCCACCGCGATTGCCTTGCATACCTGCGTAAGAAGAATAAGACCAGTGTGCTGAGCCTGGAAGAAAATGTTTACGATGATGATGAAGCACAAACCAGCAACTTCGCCATGCCTCAAGAGCATGAAGAAGCTGAGCAGGAAAAGATCATGTTTGCACTGATCGATCACTTACCTGCTGAAGAAAAAAGTTTATTACTATTAAAATATCAGCAGGGTAAATCTATCGAAGACCTGCAGGCTTCGTATCACCTCACTTCGAGCGCGATCAAGATGCGTTTAAAAAGATCGAAAGACCGCATCAATGAATTATACTGGGTAGCCCTGGCGTCTGGCCTGTCGTCTGCACTGGCACTTATGTAAAATATAGTTTTGTGTTGTTGACTAATGTGATGTATTTGTGAGAAACTGTATAGTATATCCGTTTCTATATAACGCAGCCTTTAGCAAGGGTTATGCCTGGACGCTGGAGCTGGCCCGAAAGACAAACCGCTCCATTAAGTTATTCTCGGTTGTATCGCAACAACGGGAGGGCAAAGAAAAAGAAGCCTGTTATTATGCATACCTGAAAGCACAAAGCGACTATGCACAACACTATATAGCGAAGCACCAGCATGTGCCGCAGGTACGGTTAAGCCAGGTATGTATACCGACAGAAGCTACAACGCCATACTTTACATTAGCAGAGCAACTGGTAAAACAAGTAGAGCATCAACCGGGTGTGCTGGTGGTGCTCCAACCGGAGTTGTTCTCGAATGATGAGCAGCAACACATTATTCAGTCATCGCCCAGCGCCATTATACTGCCGGAGGCTATTGAACAAACACAGGGAGATATACCTGCCAAGAAATTTTTCGATATCTTTTTAAGAAGCCGTCATTTCAGAGTACCGGACACGTTCATTCACGATCTAAGCCGGGATACTTCTTTGTTTAATCACCTGACTTCTTTTTTTGGGAGACGCTGATTGTTATCGGCTATTCGTTATCCGGTACACGTTATCCGTGGTGGAGTATAGATTATCTTGCTTCGGAGGACATATATTTCCTTTTATAGTCTTTTAAATCCAGTGGCGCAAGGCACTGCATGAGTAAAGAAGACACACAAGATCACCAGAGCCGTGTGAAATATTGCATGCTTCTTTGCTCATGATCAGGATTATTTGCTTACAACGAACAACAGGTATAATTTTCAAACTAAACAACTAAAGCACACTATTTCTTAAGTACAAGAAATCCTTTGAGCGGGTTTTGTTCACCGGGTAATGTTATCGAATAGAAATATGTACCCTCGGGCAACTCACTTGCGCCTAAAGCGGTTAGCCGGTTTGCATCCCCGTGAAACGCACGTGAAGCGTTATCATAATTTTTCATATAAAAAATGCAGTTACCCCAGCGATTGAAGATAGCCACTTCATTCTCTTTGTATTTTTCAATTCCGTCAATTACCCACGAATCGTTTATACCATCTTTATCCGGAGAAAATCCTTTTGCAATCTGGATGTCCTTTACAATGATGGTGATCCGATCTTCAGCAACACATCCTTGCGCTGAAGCGTACCGAACTGTATACGTTATGGTGGCATCGGGTGTGGCAACCGGGTTGGCGATACTCGCATTATCCAAACCTGCTGCTGGTGCCCAGGTATATATACCACCCGCTGATGTACCGGTTGCCTGAAGTGAAGTGCTTTCTCCGCTGGTAATTGTTACATCATTCCCGGCATATACGGCAAAGGCTTTATCAGCGTTTATAGTAAAGGAACACGCAGATGTATTTCCTGACTTATCCGTTGCCGTTATTGTTATCTTCATACCATTTGTAAAAGCAGATCCGGCAGCAGGCGATTGTGTAATAACAGGGTCGGTGTCTCTGTTATCGGTAACGGATACCAGAGAACGATAGTCCGGTGTAGCAGCAATTGCGCATTCAACCGACTGATTTCCCGGACATATTATGAGAGGTTTTTCTGTATCAGGCGTTTCCGTAATTATAAAGGTACAGGTCTGCTGATTGCCGCTTGCATCTTGTGCAGTGATCGTTACCGTTGTGTAGGTTGAAAAAATAGTACCGGCAACGGGCGTTTGTGTAACGATTGGACTGGCATCACAATTATCGGTTGCCGTTGTCTGTAATGTATAGTCGGGAATCGGATCACCTATATTCAACGTTTTGTTTGCCGGGCAATAGATTATGGGCTTATCAGCATCGGCAGCTTTTGTTACGGTAAATGTGCAATATGATTT
>DJFR01000182.1:5978-22181 GCA_002432545.1 Flammeovirgaceae bacterium UBA5867
GGGGCCGTTACATCGGCTGCTTCGTTAATCAAAAATGTACAAGTCTGCTGATTGCCACTGACATCTTTCGCTGTAAGTGTAACGGTGATAGACGCTGTAAAGATTGTACCCGCTACAGGGTATTGTGTAACCACCGGACCAGCATCACAATTATCGGTTACCGTTGCCTGCGAGGTATAGTCGGGAATTGCATCACCTACGTATAAAGTCTTATCACCAGGACAATCGATCAACGGCTTGTCTGCATCGACAGCTTTTGCTACTGTAAACATACAATATGACTTGTTACCGGCATCGTCTTCAGCTGTGATTGTTATCGTCATGCCGTTGGTAAATGTACTTCCGGCTGCTGGCGATTGTGTCAGGGCCGGACTAACGTCTTTGTTATCATATACAGTAACCAACGATATATAGCTTGGAATAGCTGTAGCATTGCAAGTCACAGTCTGGTTACCGGCACACGTAAGCACCGGGGCCACTACATCTGCGGCTTCGTTAATGATAAATGTACAATACTGCTGATTGCCGCTTGCATCTTGTGCAGTAAGCATTACTGTTGTGGATGCCGTAAAGATTGTGCCGGCAACTGGTGTTTGCGTAACAGTTGGGCTTGCGTCACAATTATCGGTTACGGTTGCCTGCGAGGTGTAGTCGGGAATCGGATCGCCCACGGTTAGTGTTTTGGTTGTCGGGCAAGTAATTATCGGCTTAACAACGTCAGCAGCTTTTGTTACGGTAAAAGTGCAGTACGATTCATTTCCGGCATCGTCTTCAGCGGTGACCATGATAATCATACCATTGACAAATGCGCTTCCTGCCGCTGGTGATTGCGTAACCGTTGGACTAACATCTTTATCATCCGAAACAGTAACCAGAGAAGTATAGTCAGGTATAGCGGTAGCATTGCAACCAACGGTCTGGTTGCCTGCACAGGTAAGAACAGGGGGAACGATGTCCGTGACCGGGAGTGTCTTTACATCATCCCAGTAGTGATAATTAATATCTTTATTTCCGGCAGCATCCTCGAAGTACAAGTATATATCATACTTTGTATCGGGCAACAAACCTGTCAACGGATAAACAACATCGGTATTGATACCGGTCAATGGAAATGTACCATATTGTATAGCTCCTGTGCCATTCCCGATAATAGCATGATCGGCAATATGCGGAGTACCTTCCGGAAAAACAGCATATCGGATGATACCCGCTTCCTGTCCGTTTACTTTTATATTAAAGCCATCCGTTTTTATAAGTATAATAGACGGTGCGGTGTTTAGCGGCATTGCAAAATGGTCGCCACCAAAAACAACATTAACAGAACCTTGCCCATTTACGTTGTTATAAACGAAGTCTGATATACCATCGCCATTCAAATCTTTTCCTCCATCAATAGGGCGGCCTACATTATTGTTTGAAGTCGGAATGGTGAATCCGTTCGAGCCATCCAATGATGCCGGATCAACCAGTGCAGAAAACCCGGTTGTCTTTCCATATACTATATAATCACCGCCTGAACCCACTACAAGCAGATCCTCTATGCCATCGCCATTCTGATCGCCTGCAGATGCCGCGCAGAGTACACCCCCGTTCAATACAAATCCATTGGCACCAGTCAATGCGCTCATATATAGCGTTGACGGAAATGAACCACCATAACCAAAAATTATATTATTCTCCGAGAAGCAATCATCTATACCATCATTATTCAGATCGCCTATATCGCCCACAAATGTCAGGAATCCGTTTCCCGCATTTTCAATCCGAAAACCATCGGTACCATTCAATGTAGTAAGCTCAACAACACTGGCAAAGGGTGTACCTTTACCAAAGAGTATATAGCTAAAGGACTCTGCGGCATTCGAGGCCCAGTTACCCAGCATAATATCATTGTAGCCATCATTATTAACATCACCTGCACCACCCGCTTTAAATGACGGAATCGTTCCTGGAAAATCGCTCGTTATAAAACCTTTTGTACCGTCCAGCCATGCAGCATCGATCGATGCCGGAAAATTACCGGAGCGTCCAAAGATTACCCAGCCGGTTCCCTCCCATATCGGATTACTAATTATGAAATCATTTATACCGTCACCGTTTACATCGCCCAGTGCTGCTACTTCTCCGCTACCGGGTGTTTGAATAATAAAACCGTTGCTACCATTTATATCGCCAATCCGCATTACCGCAGGAAACGTAGTTCTTCCATAAATAACCATTTCCGGATTTGATGAACTCCCCGTTACAATAAGATCATCTATACCATCGCCATTTATATCGCCGGGGCCTGCTATAGATTCACCTCTTCGTTCATCTCCAACGGTTGCTTCAACAATAAAACCATTACTACCGTTTAGTGCTGTAAGATTGAACGTAGCCGGAAAGCCCGATGTTGATCCAAAGATTATATAGGCTCTCCCCGCCAATGCGAGTGCACCAACGGTTTCGTTCTGATCGCCAATGGCCAGGTCTTCAATACCATCGTTGTTGATGTCTCCTATAAATTGAACCTCTGTACCAAACGCTTCGCTGGTTGGCAAGCCTGGCACAACAAAACCATTGGTTCCGTTTAACGTAGCGGCATTAAACACAGGCGGATAGTTTTGTGCATATCCATGAGAGCATATGAATAGCACAACCAACAATAGGATCTGTAACGATGATGGTAAAGTATTGAATCGCATGACTGTCTTTTAGTGCTTCTTGGAAAATCTGTAGTTGATCATAAACTCGTGACTATTGAAACTGATTTCGCGGGTATTGTTGCCGAGCGGCAAATCGTATACATATCCCATTTTAACTTCCTTCACGAGTAAAAGTCCTAGTATAAAATTCATTCGTGCTACCGATCGATAACCTACACCGAACAACATCTTATCTTTAAATTCGATTTGCGTGTTTACATCAAGCTGCAAGGGTGCACCATCCACATATTTGACCAACGAATTAAAGTTCAGCTTGGAAGATATACCGGTAAGCACCTGGTAACTGGTATTGAGAAACACATGGCGGCCCAGGCTATAATTACGGGCTTCGGAAGTGGTAATCAACTCCGGAACCGAAAGTGCTATATAATACCGATTCCGGCTATAATATATACCAAAGCCTACATTGGGAAACGCAAAGCTCACGTTCCGCTCAAAGTTCTGATCACCGTTAACACCCAGGCTTGTCAGATCTTCTTTATAGTGTGTAACACCAGCACGAAGTCCCAGCGAAAGCACATGCGGATGAAAGCCCCAGGAGGTATAAACATTCCGGTTTCGCGAAATAACCTTATAAGCATAGCTACCATATATACCGGTTGTGCTGGTTACACCAATCTTATCGGCTATAAAATTAACACCTACCGAAACCTTGGGATCATATACCTGCCCATGCGCTGAAAAGAAGGTTGTTCTGGGTGCGCCTTCTACTCCCTGAAAGGAACTTTTGTTGGCCACCGTTATTTCCGGCTCTATATTGTAACCAGCGTAGGCCGGATTTATAGAGAATGGATCGAATATATAGGTATAGCTGGCGGGGAATTGCTGCGCTATTGTAGCCGAACAGATAAGCATACATGAAAAGGCTAAGAGTAAAATTCTTTTCATCTTACAAGGCGGCTTCTGTGGTAATACTGTATTTCATAACACAATATTAGACCGCGTGCCGCTGGTATAAATCACCTGTTTGGTGTAAACCTGAAAATCACCATTCCTAGTGATTTTCAGGTTGCAAGAAATATAAGGCTAAGTTTCCCGGGAGTTAAACCTGACTTTTAATCGTGCAAAAGGGTACATCGCGCAACAAATACCGATATAGTATATTTAGAATGGATATTACGCCATGCCGTTTTGAAACGCATACTTCACCAAACCGGCCACATTTTTAACGCCCAGTTTGGCTATAAGGTTCTTGCGATGGGTGTTGACAGTATACTGACTAATAAACAGTTTCTCTGCAATTTCAGGCGTGGTGTATTCAGCAGCAATATATTTCAGAATTTCCTTCTCCCGTTTGCTCAGTACTGGTGCGCCTTCGGTTTCAGTTGTACCCGAAAATATGCTGTTGGTATATTTCTCCTGTACCTCTCTGCTGAAGTAATTATTGCCGGCATATATTGTATGGATTGCTTTTAGCAGTTCATCTTTTTCAGCATTCTTCAGCAGGTATCCGTTTGCTTTGTTGTTGGTCAGTTTAATGATCTTATCAGGGTCGCTATAAGTACTCAGCACCAATGTTTTTATATGCGGATATTGTTTCTTAATTGTACTGTTCAACGTAATGCCGTCCATACCCGGCATATTGATATCCGTTACCACGAGGTCTATTTCTTCTTTCTTCAGCAGGTTCATTACCTCCATACCATTCAACGCGAGCCCTACAATTTTTATATCTTCCGTGCTGGCAAGCAATGCATGCAAACCTTCCAGAAACATTCGATGATCGTCTGCAAGTATAATTCTGATTCTCTTTTTCATCGGCAACAGACCTGAGGTATATTTAACTTTCAGTACAACCACCTGCTATATGCGGGAAGACTGACTGATGTATTGCAAAGGTATATCAATATTAATTATAGTACCACGCCCGATCGTGGATTCAATATGCAGCTTTCCTTCGAGACTGCTGACGCGGTTACGAATGCTGCTGAGACCAACACCGGGAGCAACGCGGTTAAGATCGAAACCTTTCCCTGAATCTTCCACCATCAGGTTTATAGATTCATCGTTCAGTGTAAATTGTATCTCTACAGTTGTTGTATGGGCATGGCGAATAATGTTGGCCAATAGCTCCTGCAGAATGCGATATACTTCTATCTTAATCGTATCCGGCAACTGATTTAACGTTACCTCGGGGTAACAGATAAAATCAGATGCAAAAGAACCTTGCTCGCCTGCCAGCTTCAACTGGTTTCGCAGCAGATCAATAAAGGCGGTGTTCAATACTTTGAGCGGGCTTAAATTGTGCGACAGTGATCGCACTTCATCGTATACACTATCAATGTTCTGCATGATCAGATGAAGCTCTTTCAGATTGTGCTCATCGGCAACTTTGCGTGTTTGCAATTTTATACCGGCAAGCGATCCGGCTACACCATCGTGTAACTCCTGTGATATGCGAAGTCGTTCGTTCTCGCGCCCTTCCAGGTTCGCTTTTATAGTTTTAAGCTCGTGCTCACGAATTAATTCAAGCGTTCGCTGGCGGTTCACTTCTTCTGTTTGGGCAGCCAACTGTATCTTACTACGCATTCGCTGGCGGTAAAAAAGTTGTAATACCAGTATACATATAAAGATGAGTAGTGCACCACCGATTATACTGTTGCGTATCAGCGTTTCACGATCAAGCTCTGCCATCTTTTTCTGCAGCGTGAGCGCCTGCATTTTCTTCTCCAGGGTAAGCTGAGCTATCTGTTGTTCTTTTTTATCAGCTTCATACCGGGCCAGCATCTCATCCAGGTTGCGTTTGGACTCTATATTCTCTACACTGTCTTGCAGTTGTTTGTGTTTCACAAAGTATGCATAGGCTTGCTTGTAATTACCCGCACGCTCGTAGGCAAAAGCAAGGTTCGCATATATAAAATGAATGTTGCTATACTTTACGGTTTCCGCGAGCATAAGCGCCTTGCGAAAATGTGTGATTGCCTTTACTGGCTGATTCATATTCAAATACGCCAGACCAATCCGATTGTATGTCTCAATCCGATCAGTAGCCATGCCGGTGTTTTGCTGCAGTTCAAGTATAGTAAAGGAAACATTTAACACTTCCTGATCTTTTTCCTGCATCCAATAAATGGAAGCAATACCATTCAGCGCAGTAATGCCTGCGGCCGGATCATCCATCTTTTGGGCTATCGCTGCACTTTGCTGATAGTGCATCATCGCTGTCTCAAAGTCGCCTTTGCCTGCGTGGGCACGCCCCAGGTTATATAGCAACGTACTTCGTTTCTTATCATCCGGCTGAAGCGCCAGTCCTTCGTGGTAATACGTTATAGCCTGATCGTAATTTTTACGAGTATCGTAGAGATTCCCTATATTATTATAAATAGCCGCTACTTCTGTTGTCAGGTTTTTATCTTTTGCTATAGCCAGCGCTTCCGTATAGAGTGTAAGCGCCTTACCGGTTTCATTGCGCAGGTAATACGTTATTCCCAGTTCTTTTAAACTTAAGCACAACAACTCGTATTCTTCTACCGTTCTGCACAGCGCTATGCTTTGTTGCAGCGCTGCAATTGTCTTGTCACTTGCGCCCAGATTTCGGTGTGCTCTTCCGGTTATATAGTTGCACCGGGCAACAGAAGGTATATTATTTTTCTCCTGGCTGAACGCCAGCAATTTTGCACCCAACGCTAGTGCAATGCGTGGCTGTTGCTGCAACGACTGTTCGCATACCGAAAATAAACTATCAAGATTATTATTTGTTATTACAACCGACTGACTATAGGCGCTGCCTATAACCAATATGGTAAGTAAAAAGGGTAGAAATCCGGTTAGCTTGAACTGCACAGAAAGGTTTTCAGAAGATCAAAGATAATACCTGCCAACCACTTGTAGTGTTATTATCGGCAGAAGATATACATTCAATTTTAACGACTTGCTGCGAACCGCTATAAAACACTCTCAATCTCTTTTCTGAGTCTTTCTTTTTCTTTGCCTACCGGTATAGCCAACGGACTTGCAACGGACAGTATAAGCGTTTTTTCCTGCAATGAGGTTTTATTGGCAGCGGATGGTATTATACTGATGGCCGCTATATTTTCACGTACCAGTTTTTTTCCTAGTTCATCTGAAGCAACTTGTGTAAACAGCGATGGTAAAAAACCGATCGTCCGCAGAACATCCCATCGGTTGATCTCGGGTATAGTATCTGCTTCTATCTGCAGTTTGATTTGAAACTGTAATGCCTTCTCCAGTTCCGATTCAATATTTTTAATAGCCCGCTTCAGCTCTAATGTACCTACGTTTTTGTGATCTGTTGGTACAGCCAGTTGCTTCAGGTATGCTTCGGGCTCCAGCAAGGTAAGTGCGACTACTTCATTGCTGGATATAAATGTAATTTCTGATTTAGTATACGGATCGAGCAAACCGAGTATCATAAGTAATTGTTCGTGGGCATTGTCCTGCACTTTTAAAATGCTGCCTCTGATAACGTGCCCGCTGCGCAGCGATAATTCCAACTTTGGCAAGTTGGAATTATCGTCTGTTTGTTCTGCCAGTTTAGCAAGTTCCAGAAACCAGCTTCTGAAATTTTTGCACAATACTTCTTTAAAGCTCTCAATATTCATCAGAGTAATTTTTCTACATAGCCCACAAGTTGTGAATCTGTTTGAGACGTAAATGAACTACCGGCTAATTGTACCGTGAGGGCAAGTGTCTTATTCTTCAGCTCCATGGTAACTGCATCGCGACTATCCGTGTTAACCAGCGAGATAATTTCCATCTTTTCCTTCAATGCTTCTTTTCCCATATCATCGGCACATATCTTTTTCACGAACGAGCCCAGGTCATCAAATACTATATCCAAACGACTTAACGGATATTCGTCATACGCGGTAAAAGTAGCCCAGTCTATATTTACTTTAATCGGATATCCGGCTATTTCATTGAGTTTTGATTCGAAGGCAGGAAGTTTTTCTACCTTGATGTTTTCGGCCAGGCGTTTTTCTGCTAATCCCATAGTGATTGATTTTTATTGTTGATAAGGATCGTAAAGGTATACAAGCACCTCCTCGCATAAATCGCCTCTTTCAACGATTTAACTAAATACCTAGAAATAGTGAGTTAAATTCCCAAACGACAACCGGTCAATGCTCCACTAATTATCCTATATATCAAGCGCCCGTAGTATCTGCCTGCCAGGCATCAAAATTTACCACATTGCCACCAGCCTGTATTTGAAAGATCATCTGTTTCCGCATCCGGTTATGAACATGGAGATGAAAATGAACAGACACATCATCGTGTTTCCCGGTTAATCTCTTGACACAATCGTAAAGTGCATCCCGATCGATATATATATAGTAATAAAAATAAAGCGTATCATCTTCCCTCTTGAAAAAGGTCAGCTTCTCAGGTAAACACATCGATTCTGGATTTAAAAGATTGGCAACAGATCTATAGTGTTGCTTATGTTCTGTATCTTCTATCGTTACCTGGTGTTTCAACTCACCCAGTCCTTCTATAGCCAGGCTCCACAAAAACATTTCGCCCTGCTGGTCGTATCGTTTATCCAAATCTCCGGATGACCCTATGCGCTCCATAATTCTCTGAAACTCTTCCATGGTTCCCCGGTATTCACAGCCGTTCTTGATTTTCTGCCGGAGTATTTGCCTTTTCTCCGCTTCGATTGATACTTCGGCCACATCCCAAAAGAAAAACAGAAGCCAGCCGCTTACATATAAATCTGCCCGTCCTTTTGATTTTATATACAGGTCGATGGAGTTCAGTTCATACGTACTAATTCCTCGTACGGGTATATCTGTTCTGCCATAGGGAAAGCGGGATTGTTTCGGCTCAAACCGCTCATACTTAAAAGGAAATTCATCGGAATAATATTTATCTTCAGCAAAAGAGTACCACGACATATAAAATTTATTGGCATTAACCGGTATATACAGTGATTCGAAGCTAAGATCATTTATAGAATTTCTAACGCGGGTCATCAGACTATCCGTTTGCTGCTGTTCCCAACAATACGCACTGTAATTATGCTGTATATCTGTATAAACTTCCCTCGCCCCTGTCTCTGTATTTACAAATTCAATTTTATCAATATGAACAGGCAGTTTATGATAATGCTTGATATTCAACCGCAGCAGTATATATCGCTCCGAATGCCTTTTCAAGCGTCTATAGCAACCCGTATATCGCCATACAGAGTAAGCAACCGGGCTGCCTGCAAAAAGTAACAACCAGCCATACAGAAGATAACCATTCCAGGGAGCGTTTTTTAAAAGCAACACAAGCTGGTATACACCGGCAACATTAGCCGACAAAACAATGAGACTTAAAACAAACACTTTCAGCGAGTAGGCAGCGCGATGATTAACACCATTGCCGCCCATATTCTTCAGTCCCTGGTGTAATATAGACGCAAGCACTGCCATGCCTACGCTTAGCACAATAGCAAGTATAGCATGCAATACAGAAACAAGCAGGTATTGTATATAGCTGATTACACCCCATGCTATAAGTATCCAAAGTACTTCTAAACGAACGGGGCCACTGTCTAAAATATAAAAGTGATATTCTATTTCCGATTTACTTAAACGCATATACTTATTATTTCAGTGTTTCGGCCTGATCATATAGGTGCCCTTCCGCGTGTATTCAGTTACGTTAAAGGGATCGTCAAGCACCAGAAACCAAACCGAAGACTGATGCTGATAGGCGGCAGGCAATTCAAGCATAAAGTAATATTGTTGAATACGCCTGAACATAGGCTTTATAGTTTTCTCCTGAAAAAAGAACTGTTCACCATTATACTTTAGCTTATAATAAGCTTCACATTTCCAACTGATAGGAATTTCTGTGAAGGCAATTGTGCCGAATGGTTCTTCGCGCTGAAAAAATAAAGTAGTTAGCTGCACATTACTTTTATACTTCCGGATATAGTCTTCCTGGTTTATACGATACCAGTCTCCCTCGCGCGTATGATCTGAGTATACTTTCGCACGTATGTCTTTCAAGGGTGCTAATCTGAAATACTTCGAACGATAATCGCCCGGCTTTGCTTCTTCCGGGTAGTAATCAGCGACATTTAACTGGCTGGCATGCTTCTCTGTATATACTTTTGTCCACCGATTGCTAATATTGAAATATATACAATACCCGTTACCATCCAGGTGTGCTAACTCTTTACTGAATAGTACGATTGTGGCGCGTGTATAGAGTTGCCGGATTATTTTTCGAAGTTCAAACGGGTCTATGAGCCGGTCTTCGTTCAACACAGTCTCAAAAGATTGAAGCGTAACTTTCTCCTGAGACAGATCATAGATCCCGTAATCACTTATAACGTAGTGACTGAAGGCCGGCAGCTCATGCGATTCTTCTCGCGGTAGTCTGCCTATCTCTTTCCCGATCGCATTAAACTTTACAAAATCTTTACTTCGGGCAATCAAAAAGTAACCATGTCGGGCGTCAAATGTTATGCTGTGAATAATGGCATCACTCATGTACACTATCTCATATGATGCAGAAGTAACACCCGTTGTTAATAACGGGAAGGAGGTGTATTTCTTTCGCTTAAACAGCTTCAGTGGAGTATACCGATCGTACAAAACACCAGCGATAAAAAGTAATGCTATGATTTTGAGTACAGCGTCCATATATACCTTATATAATTGGTTAATGGATTTCTGTCCAGACAGGTACTGAAGTAATTTCATCCGGGGTAGTCCGGATTATGTAAGCTCCTTCCAGCGGTGACATTACTTGCTCTCCGGTGGTTTTATCAAGATATAGTATTCGAAATGATGCATCTGTCTCTATTGATACTCTTACCACATCACCATCCATAGCAATTTCTGCTATATAAAATGCATCTGTATATTTTCCATTGCCAATACCGACAGTTTGCTTCACCAGATCAATGATCTTTCGGTCTGCCTCGGCCGGTATATAAAACTGTGTTGCCTCCGGGCTATCGAGAGGGTCTATATAATTGCCGACAAAATTTACTACTACGTTAAATATGCGCCTTGCAGTAGGTTCGGTATAACAAATAAGTCTTTCAAAACTCACCTTCAATTCAGACGAAGATTGCCAGCAACGCGCCCTGTATTCTGACGCTTCAAACGGAATATTGGGGTGACGCATCCGTATCATAGATGTTGCCTGCGCAATAAGCTCTTCTTTTGTTTTGCCTGAAAGTATATCCAGTGGCGCAATCATGTGTGTAGAATATTCCATTCACGGCTTTGCGTTTTCCAGCTGATACAGGTACTGATTATACATGAAAACCGGATCCAGATTTTCAGAATATAAAGCCGGCTCAACATAAACAGGATTCAACGGCATGTTTACCAAAAATATTTTATAGACGTTACCTGAGCCATTGTTCTCTGAATGAAACACTGCATATCGTTTATGACCCAGCACATCGTGCGTTACATATTGATAACAGTTTAGTCGCTTATCGCTGTTCTGCCACTCTTTTTTGTATTTGAAGATGTGGTTGCTAATGGGATCATCTACACCCGAAATCTGAATAAGTACTTCTTCATTTTCAGGATTACCAACGCGCAACATTTTTATACGAATATCATGATTCGCGCTTTGACCATAGTATATTTCAATTTGCTGTCCGATGTCTTGCGCTGATACCAGTATACTGACTAAAAGTAAACAGGCAGCCATTATGATAACTTTCATCATTTCAGTAAGCATGATATTGTCTTGAAAAAGAGAGGATTTTAGGGAGTAAAGATCTGTAACCTGCAAATGAGAAACATCAGCATAATTGGCTACACTGCAAAATCACTATTTATAGTGATTGGCTCGGACGTTATTCGTTATTAGCGGATAGTATTGTTTTAGAGCAATACATTGCCTTTATAGTTTCAAATCCAATTGTAGGTACAGAGAAGGCTCAGAGGTTCACAAAGGGCTTGTTCCCCGCACTATGGCAGTTATCTTCTTGTGCATATAAGAAGATATATACTTTTCGCACCGCCACGATAACGAATAATGATTAACTGATAACGACTACCGCTTACACTCCGCGTATACCACCAGCGACTTCCATTCGTTTTTCTGTTTGTCGTTCAGCACTTTCATCATCGAGGCATCGCGTTTGGCGCAGAGTGCTTGGATCTCGGTGCAGTAGCGCGATTCATCAAACAAGCTGCTTGCATAGGCTTTGGAAGCTTTGTCGTAGAAGTCGTAGTTGATCTTCTCCAATTGCTGGGCCTGCGACTCGTTCAGTTTTAACATGCATTGTATCTCAGCTGTAAAGTGCTGTACCGAAAATCTGCGTTCTTCCCATTGCTGTCCCAGGTTAATTGCACCGATGATCAGCAGAACTATAAAAGCTCCCAAAGCTTCTTTAAGATTGGCAGGGGGATTAAACTGAAAACTTTTGGTTAATGCCATACGCGTGTTGCATTTGGGTTTCAACCAAGAGACAGGCAAAGATCAGGTTGCCACTATCGTTTTTTGAAAAAATTTAAGCGGTAAGAAAAGCTGGCTTCCCAACCCAGCATATATTTTTTGTGTTCCACTACGGCACTCTGCGCAGAAGCACGATTGATTTCGGTAACAAACTGTGTAGGCACAGCCGGGTATGCACCGGTATATCCGCCAGCGGTTTTGAGTGCAAATGCAGGAAAAATTACCGGGGCACTGATGTTGGACCTGCGAAACACCACTACATTACTTTTATCTACGGAGTATTTAGCCTTCATATAGCTAACGGTAGGGCCTACACGCACGTTGAAATTACGGGTAATGGCGTATTGAAATGTAAACCGAACCTGGTGAAGTTTGGCCATCAATTCTGCCTCGCCTTCAATAGTTCTTCGCGGCATATTTACTTTGATGCGCTCATCTTGCTTTACCGTTCCGTAGGTATATACCGGGGTGAAGGCTATATTTCGGAAAAGCATTATCGAAGTACCAAAACCGAAGGCGCCATAATATTTACCGGTACGAAGCCATGCCGGGTTATATACTGCATAGAGCGATCGCACACCAGCCTGCAGTTCGGCACCGGCAGCAAAATCGTTCATCATAAAACCGGCCGATATAAACCAGCCCGAGTGCCGTGTCTTCAGGTTTACTTTTTTGAGTTCGTATTCCGGAAGTCGTTTCAGGGAAGAAGTATCGAAATATACCCGAAGATCTTCCAGGTGTTTACGAAAATATTCTCCGGATGCTGCAATCGGTTTTCCGGCTACGGGTTCCGGTGCATCTGTGCTGGCAGTATATATACCATCGGTTGAAGCAATGAGGGGAGTATATTTGGGAGCGCTGTATATTTTATCGAACTCGGGGCGCCTTGAAAACGACTGCGTGGTTGCCAATGTAGCCGGTGCCGTGTCAATCGTTTTTATAATGACATACTTGTCGCGCTTCGTAAAGGCCACATTAAGTTGTTGACCTAACAGAACCAGAACTTCTTCCAGGGGCTTATCTTTTACAGACAACGAAACGAGCCTGGAGGTTTCTATTTTGTTGGAGCTATATATAAAGTGCAGGCCTGTAATGCCTGACAACTTATCGATCAAGGTCTTGAACTGAACGCCTGTACTGGTAAGGGTGATCTTGCTGGCGTACGATGTACGCATATATTGGGCATGCGCAGTTTGGCATAGAAAAAGAAAGAGCACCGCAGGTATAAGCCTACGGACATCCTTCGCCTTCCAGGGTAAACACTGTGCCATTTTTTACTACCGACAGATTTAATGTCTCCGCGATTAAATTTAAGAGATTTTCCGCAGAATCATTGTCAAAGGTAGCAGTCAGGCGGCAATTATTAATATTCGGATTGCCTAAAGTGATGGAATATGGATATGCTTTTTCAATATCGGTAATAACCGTTTCCAGCGGAGCATCTTTAAAGATCAACCTGTGTGTGGCATATCCCCACGTGTTCGCATTAACTGAATCTTTTACACGTATCGCGCCCATAGCCGGCCGCACAATACCGGTAAAGCCTGCTGCCAGGTAACTGCTGTCTTGCGAAGTATATACCAGCACTTTCCCTTCTTTTACGCTTACTTCCAGTTGATCGCCCCGCACAACAACATTGAAAGCTGTGCCCACCACCCGAATATCAGCTATGGAAGTATGGATGATGAAAGGTTTTTCGGTATCGGGAGTTATCGTAAAAAATACTTCTCCCCGCTCCATGGTTACCGCGCGTTCCTTAACGTTAAACGTAGCCGGATATACCAACTTGCTGTTGCGATATAGTGTAGCCGTAGAGTTGTCGGGCAGGTTTACATTCTTTAGTGAATCAGTTGTTACTACCGACACGCGTTCTATCTCCGCAGTATGCATACGTATATAGATGAGTATCGTAGCCAGTACGGTAATGAGCAACGAGGCGGCTATACGAACTATAAATGCCTTGCGTTTGCGTGCTGCCGATTCGTCTGTCCACATAACAGCCGGTCCTGTTTGAAGATTTACTTTCTTCCAGGCTTGTTGTGCTTCTATACTGCGTGCCGTTTTTGACGGATGCGCTTGCTCCCACGTTTGCTGTATATTTTCAAAGTACGCTTTGTTTTCTGCATGCGTAAGCCAGTCTTGTAAAGCCATTGCTTCTTCAGGGCCTGCTTCGCCTGCCAGGTACCGAACAATCAGTTCGTCCTTTATCTCGATATCATATTCACGTTTCACGCTGGCTCTGATTTATAGTATAAAATGATCTTTTAATTTAAGTCGTAATATCCGTAAGGCCTTGCTGATCTGGTTCTCGATCGTGTTAACAGATATATTTAGTTTCTGGGCAATCTCGGCATACCGCAGTTCTTCATAGCGGCTCATCATAAAGATGGTGCGGCATTGCTGCGGCAATTCATTTACCGCAGTGCGTATATTTTCAGAGAGCTCTTCTGGAAACACCTCGGGCTGTTGCACTTTATACTGCCCTTCATACACACCATATTCGCGGTGTTTCATTTTTATAGTACGATGTTCCAGTTGATTGATGCACTGGTGATATACGGCTCTGAACAGATATGATCGCATAGACTGCTGAATATTCAATTCTTCGCGCTTCTCCCATACTTTTAAAAACATGGACTGCACAATATCTTCCGCTTCGTCCATATCCTTGAGTATGGTAAAAGCATACTGGCAAAGATTTTCGTAACAGGCATGAAATACCTGCTCGAAGATATCTTTATCCCCCTGCCGGATAGCTTTGATTATTTCCTGATCAGGCAATTGCACCTTCTCTCCCTTGTAGATATTTACCAAATCTATTTATTTTTCTTCATCTCCACTCAGGCAAGAGACAGGTAAAAGCAGAACCACCACTATGCAGGAGCCCCGGTATTTCCGGCAACTTAGGCAGTTTTATAACGGTACATGCACTTATAAATACCAGCGAGCGGTATCAATAGACTAACGACATGTTTTTTGCGAGCCCCGCAAGCCGGTAGCACCATATACTTTTTATGCCGTTTACGTATACTTGAAATAATTTTACGTGGAGGCCAGAAACCACTTTAAAAAACGGGGCGAAACCGAAAAGCCATACGAATAGGAAAATCTAACAACAAATCAATGAATCAGAAACCATCCAGTGCATTTATCGCAGCCTCCTGGGTAGCGTTATTTGCGGGGATCCTAGCTTTCAACATCGGTCTATGGAATGCTGAAATGATGCTGAATGAAAAAGGTTATTACTTTACCGTTTTAATGTACGGGCTGTTTTCAGCCATATCGTTGCAGAAATCCGTTCGCGATCAGCTCGAAGGTATACCCGTAACCAACATTTACTACGGCTTAAGCTGGTTCTCTACCATCCTGGCTATTGTGCTGCTAACGGTAGGTTTGTGGAACGCTACGCTGTCGTTAAGTGAAAAAGGATTTTACGCCATGTCGTTCCTGCTGAGTCTCTTTGCAGCCATCGCTGTACAAAAGAACACACGCGACAACAAGCACGAAGAAGTAAAACAATAGAATAAATTTAAGTTATAATTTTAGAGGAGAGTTCTTTCAGAGCTCTCCTTTCTTTTTACTATATACCGCCATGCGCACAACGCTCAACCTGTTCATACTGCTATCCGCTACCGTGCTCACATGTTGTCAGAACAAAAAACATTCAAAGCTCCCGCCCGACACTACCAAGCAAGGGAACATATATACTACGCATTCGCGCGATACAGCTCGACTTTCCAAACTCATCAACCTGAGCGCCTATAAACCAACAGCAACTGAATTTCAATATACCTATATCGACAATTCCGGAGAAGATGATTTCCTTTCTACACCCGGTCCATCCGATAGCTATCTGCAGGCTGTTCTATATTTTGATTCCGTTACCTATAGCAGGCTTTTAAAAGTTTGCAACGATCCTCCGGCTGGCTCGCTGACTGCTGATCGCTTTCAAAGAGAAGATTTTATTTTTCCATGGCTTACTTCTGATATACTGAAAGAGCTGCAGGAGAGTGATTCGAGCTATCATAACTATACCTGCGCTCCCTTTCACAACACTGAACTCTGGCTGCTCGACAAAAAAGTTTTATTAAGAAGAGAGAGTCTTTAAAAG